>DAHWFQ010000071.1:0-15571 GCA_027324895.1 Actinomycetota bacterium
GAGGAACGCATGTCGAGCCCGATCGCCGCCTTGGGCGTCACCCTCGAAGGCGGCAATCTCAGCGCCGTCATCGTGGTGGCTGCCATTGCCATAGCGGCGCTCGGCGTCGCTGCCGTACTGGTCCGAGAGGTGCTGGCTGCGGATCAGGGCACTGACAACATGCAGCGCATCGCGCTCGCCATCCAGGAGGGGGCGGCGGCCTATCTCAACCGCCAGTTCCGCACGCTCGGCGTGTTCGCGGCCCTCATGTTCTTCCTGCTCCTCGCGCTCCCGGCCGACACCCTCTCGCTCCGCATCGGGCGCTCGATCTTCTTCCTCGTGGGGGCGGCGTTCTCCGCCACCACCGGCTACGTCGGCATGTCGCTCGCCGTGCGCGGGAATGTGCGTGTGGCGGCGGCCGCGCAGGCGGAGGGCGCGAAGCGGGCCATGCGCATCGCCTTCCGCACCGGCGGGGTGGCCGGCATGTTCACCGTCGGCCTGGGCCTCTTCGGCGCCTCAGCGGTCGTGCTCATCTACCGCGGTGACGCCCCCAAGGTGCTGGAGGGCTTCGGCTTCGGCGCCGCCATGCTCGCCATGTTCATGCGCGTCGGCGGTGGCATCTTCACCAAGGCTGCAGACGTCGGCGCCGACCTCGTCGGCAAGGTGGAGCACAACATCCCCGAGGACGACCCCCGCAACGCGGCCACCATCGCGGACAACGTCGGCGACAACGTGGGCGACTGCGCGGGCATGGCGGCCGACCTCTTCGAGTCCTACGCGGTGACCCTGGTGGCCGCGCTCATCCTGGGTAAGGCGGCCCTCGGCGCCATCGGCCTGGTGTTCCCGCTCATCGTCCCCGCCATCGGCGTCATCACGGCGGTCATCGGCATCCTCGCGGTGACACCGCGGGACTCGGATCGCAACGGCATGGCCGCCATCAACCGCGGCTTCTTCCTCTCCGCCGGCGTCTCCGCCGTGCTCGTCGCTGTCGCCGCCTGGCAGTTCCTGCCGGCGTCCGTGGTGGTCGGCACAGGCACCGACGCGGTCATCGCCAACCCGCGCGTCGTGGCCCTGGCGGCGGTCTGCATCGGTATCGCACTGGCGGCGGCCATCCAGGTGCTCACCGGCTACTTCACCGAGACCAATCGTCGCCCGGTGGACGAGGTCTCCAAGGCATCGCTGACCGGTGCTGCCACGGTCATCCTCTCCGGCTTCGCGCTCGGCCTCGAATCCGCCGTGTACTCGGCGCTGCTCATCGGCGCGGCCGTATACGCGGCCTTCCTGCTCGGCGGCAGCTCGACCATCCTCTCCCTCTTCGCCATCGCCCTCGCCGGTACGGGCTTGCTCACCACCGTCGGGGTCATCGTGTCCATGGACACCTTCGGCCCCGTCTCCGACAATGCGCAGGGCATCGCCGAGATGTCGAAGGACGTCCACGGCGAGGGAGCCGCCGTGCTCACCAGCCTCGATGCCGTCGGTAACACCACCAAGGCCATCACCAAGGGCATCGCCATCGCCACCGCCGTGCTCGCCGCGACCGCGCTCTTCGGCTCCTTCCGTGACGCTGTCTCCAACGCCTCGGCGGACTTCGCGCAGACCATCGCCCACCTGCCGCTGCTCGACCAGTTGCAGTACTTCGCCATCCTCGACGTGGCCAGCCCTGCCAACCTGCTGGGTCTGCTCATCGGGGCCTCGGTGGTGTTCCTGTTCTCCGGGCTCGCCATCAACGCGGTGTCGCGCGCCGCGGGCGCCGTCATCCACGAGGTCCGCCGACAGTTCCGCGACCATCCCGGCATCATGGACGGCTCCGAACTGCCCGAGTACGGCAAGGTCGTCGACATCGTCACCAAGGACTCGTTGCGTGAACTGGCAACGCCCGGCCTGCTCGCCGTCACCACACCCATCGCCGTGGGTTTCGGCCTGGGCATCGGTCCGCTGGGGGCCTACCTCGCCGGCACCATCGCCACCGGCACGCTCATGGCCGTCATGCTCTCCAACTCCGGTGGGGCGTGGGACAACGCCAAGAAGTTCGTGGAGGACGGCCACTACGGCGGCAAGTACAGCGAGGCGCACGCGGCCACCGTGATCGGCGACACCGTCGGAGACCCCTTCAAGGACACGGCCGGTCCCGCCATCAACCCCCTCATCAAGGTGATGAACCTGGTGGCGCTGCTCATCGCCCCCGCGGTGGTCAAGCTGCGCCTGGAGGACAACCTCGGCACCAGTTACGCGATCGCTGCCGTCGCGGTCATCGTCGTCGTGGGCGCCGTCGCGTTCTCCAAGGCCCGTCCCAGCACGGACTCCGCGGAGGAGGTCGTGCATCCCATCAAGGCCCGCACCAACTGGGACTGGCTGGCCCGCCCCCGCAGCTCGCTGCGTGAGCGCAAGGCCGCGCGCAACGCGGTGGCGGAGGCAGCCACCCGCCTGGGCATGATGGCCGGGCACAAGGGTGACGACTGAGCGATGACGGGACCCGGGGGACCGTGGGCGGAGACCAAGCTGATGCGAGGCCGGGTCCTGCGCGTCATCGCGCACGATCCGCTGCCCCACGACGAAGCCGGGAACCGACTGCCGCTGCCCGCTGACTACGTGATGGGCGTCGGTGGCGCGACGCAGACCCTGCTCGACCTGACGCCCACGCGACACGTCGGCCGTGCCCTCGACCTGGGCTGCGGGTGCGGCGTGCAGTCACTCTTCCTCAACGCCTCGCGCATCATCGCCACCGATATCGACGAGCGTGCCCTGGCGGCGGCCAACGAGTCCTTCCACCTGAGCGGATTCCGCCGCGTGGACACCGATGTCTGGCGCAACGGTGACACCCTCATCGAGTTGCGCGAGGGATCACTGCTCGACCCCGTCGAGGGCCAACGCTTCGACCTCATCGTCGCCAACCCGCCCTTCGTCATCGAGGGTGCGGGGCACGTGCACCGTGACTCGCCCCTTGCCAGCGACGGATTGGTGCGCGAGCTGCTGAGCCAGTTGCCGGCATACCTCAACCAGTACGGTCGCGCCATCATCCTGGCCTGCTGGCTGCACCCCATGGGCGGCGACTGGCAGCGACGTCTGACCTCCTGGCTGCCACCGGACATCTCGGTCTGGATCGCCCAGCGCGAGGCACTCGATGTGGAGGAGTACGTGGAGGTCTGGGCCTCAGACGCCGGCTTGGACGCTGCGGAGCACCTCAAGTGGCTGGCCCGACTCGAGGGTCTCGATGTGGAGGCGATCGGCTTCGGCTGGATCGTGCTCGAGCGCTCGTCGACGCCCTGGACGGTGATCGAGGACGTCTCGGCGGCCTCCCGGATCCCGCGTGGGGATGAGGTGGAGCAGCAGTTGCGGGCCTTCGCGACCCGACCGGGCGCACTCGAGCTGCTGCACCGGAAGTGGCGCTTCGTGGAGGACCACTGGCGTGGCGCCCTGGCGTTGAGCGCCTTCGAGGCCCTGCTGCTCGACGCCATGCGCGCCGGGAAGACGCTCGCGGAGGCGGTCGACGCAGTCGCCGCCAGCCAACCGGTGGATGCCGACGACCTGCTCGCCATCGGGCTCGCCCGCACTCGCACCCTCGTCGAGACGGGCTACCTGACCGCCTGAGCCGCGCAGGTCGGGGGGCGGTTCGCCGCCCCGCCTGCGAGCGGGATTTGACAGGGACCCCACCGGCGGGGGAACACTTCCGCCAAGCCTCACCCGGCGCAGCTGCGATGGGTGGGGTCGCTTTTTGCAGCGCCAGGGAGGTGGACATGGCCGCGAAACACCTGGTGATCGTCGAATCACCGGCGAAGGCGAAGACCATCCAGAGTTATCTGGGACCGGACTACGCCGTCACCGCCTCGGTGGGCCACATCCGCGACCTGCCCGAGCGCGCCAGCCAGGTCCCAGCCGAATTCAAGGCCCTGCCCTGGGCTCGCCTCGGCGTCAACACCGACGGGGCCTTCGAGACCATCTATGTGGTCGACGACAACAAGAAGTCCCGCATCACCGAGATCAAGCGCCAGCTCAAGGAGGCCGAGGAGCTCCTCCTCGCGACCGATGAGGATCGGGAGGGCGAGGCCATCTCATGGCACCTGCTCGAGGTGCTGCGTCCCAAGATCCCGGTCAAGCGCATGGTCTTCCACGAGATCACCAAGGACGCCATCCAGGCCGCCATCGCCAATCCCCGTGACCTTGACATGGATCTGGTCGAGGCCCAGGAGACCCGTCGCATCGTCGACCGTCTGTTCGGCTTCCAGGTCTCCGAGGTGCTCTGGCGCAAGGTTGCGCAGGGAACGTCCGCGGGCCGCGTGCAGTCGGTCGCGGTGCGCCTGGTCGTGGACCGCGAGCGTGAGCGCACGGCCTTCACCTCGGCGGCCTACGCGGACGTGTCCGTGTTGCTGCTCCCCGGCTCCTTCAAGGCCGGCCTGGTGGCGGTCGACGGCGAGCGCGTCGCCGCGGGCAGGGACTTCGACAGCGACGGTCGGCTCACCGCCAACAACGTGGTGCACCTCGATGAGGCCGGCGCAGTGCAACTGGCCGATGAGCTCGCCGGCGAGCAGTTCCGTGTCGTGGGCATCGATGAGAAGCAGAGCACCCGTCGGCCGCCGGTGCCGTTCACGACCTCCAGCCTGCAGCAGGAGGCCGGGCGCAAACTCGGGTTCAACTCCAAGCGCACCATGCAGGTTGCGCAGGGCCTGTACGAGCGCGGCTACATCACGTACATGCGAACGGACTCGCCAGCGCTCTCCGACCAGGCCACGCGGGCAGCCCGCAAGCAGGCCAAGGCCATGTTCGGCGACGCCTTCGTCTCCGAGAAGCCCCGTGTGTTCACCAGCAAGAGCAAGAACGCCCAGGAGGCGCACGAGGCCATCCGTCCCGCGGGCGAGGAGTTCCGCACCACGCAGCAGCTCTCGCATGAGTTGAACCACGACGAGCAACGCCTGTACGACCTCATCTGGAAGCGCACGCTGGCCAGCCAGATGGCCGACGCCCGCGTGGCCACAACCACGGTGACGCTCGACGCGAGGGCCACCTCCGGCCGGATCGCGAGCTTCCGGGCCAGCGGCACCGTGGTGCTGTTCGCCGGCTTCATGGCCGCCTACGAGGTGGGCAGGGACGCCGACGACGACGGCAACGGTGAGGCCCGTCTGCCGCAGTTGGTGGAGGGGAAGTTGCTCGATGCGGAGCGCATCGATGCCGTGGCGCACGCCACCAAGCCCCCGGCCCGCTACACCGAACCGACGCTCATCGCCGCGCTCGAGGAACTCGGGATCGGCCGCCCCTCCATCTACGCGAGCATCATCGGCACCATCCAGAACCGCGACTACGTGTGGAAGAAGGGGCAGGCACTCGTTCCCTCCTGGCTGGCCATGGCGGTGGTTCGCCTGCTCGAGACCCACTTCGAGGCGCTCGTCGACTACGGCTTCACCGCCTACATGGAGGAGGAACTCGACTCCATCGCCAACGGCGACTACACCCGGCTCGCCGCCCTCACGGACTTCTACCGGGGCAGCGACAAGTTCCCGGGGCTGGTGCCGCTGCTGGCGAACTGGGGCGAGATCGACGCCCGCGAGATCTCGGCCTTCCCCATCAAGGGGTCCGAGGTGGTGTTGCGCGTCGGCCGCTACGGTCCCTTCATCGAGCGCGGCGAGCAGCGCGCCAACGTTCCGCCGGAGCTCGCACCCGATGAGATGACCGCCGCCAAGGCCGAGGAGCTGCTGGCCCAACCCTCGGGCGAGCGTTCCCTCGGGGTCGATCCGTCGACCGGCTACGAGGTCATCGCACGGATCGGTCGGTTCGGCCCCTACGTCACCGAGGTGCTGCCTGAGGAGCTGCCGAAGACCGGCAAGCGTGCCGTCAAGCCACGCATCGCCTCGATCTTCAAGCACATGGACTTCGAAGGCATCGACCTCGACACCGCGCTGCGCCTGTTGGCGCTGCCGCGGCTCGTCGGTGAGGACGACGGTGTCGGCATCTACGCGCAGAACGGCAAGTTCGGCCCCTACCTCACGAAGGGCACGGACAGTCGTTCGTTGGAATCCGAGCAGGCCATCTTCGACTGCACACTCGAGCAGGCCCTGGCGCTGTTCGCGCAACCGAAGCAGCGGCGGGGTCGCGGGGTCGCCGCGGCTCCCCTCGCAGAGTTCCCGGCCGATCCGGTGAGTGCCAAGCCCGTCGTCATGCGCGAGGGCCGCTTCGGCCCATATGTCACCGACGGGGAGACCAATGCGTCGCTCCGACGGGGAGACGACCCGGCGCACATCACCGCCGAGCGCGCGTACGAACTGCTCGCCGATCGTCGGGCCCGCGGCCCGGTGGCGCCCAAGAAGACCGCGCCCAAGAAGGCGGCAGCCAAGAAGGCCGCGCCCAAGACTGCCGCCAAGAAGGTCGCGAAGTAGCCTGGGCCGGCCTGCGTCAGCTGCGGTCCAGCCAGGCTGCGAAGGCGTCGAAGGCGTAGGGGCGGCCGAGGAAGTCGGCGATGAGGTCGGCTGCGTCGGCGGCTCCCCCGGGCGCGAGGACGTGATCGCGGTACCGCGTCGCCACGGTTGAATCCAACAGGTCTGCGGCGTCGAAGGCCGAGAACATGTCCTTCGCGATGACCAGGCTCCACATGTACGTGTAGTAGCCGGACGTGTAACCGGCGAGGTGTCCGAAGGCGGCATGCATGTGCGTGCCGGGCAGATGGGCACAGAGGTCGTAACGGGCCTGCAGCTCCGCCAGCGTGGCGGTGAGATCAACCGGCACACTCTTGTGCATGCGGTACGACACGGCCGCGAAGAGCATCTGCTGCCGCGCGAACAGGCCCTTCCCGAATTCCTCGGCCGTTCGCATGCGTGCCACCAGCTCCGTGGGGATGGGCCGGCCATCGGCGTCGGTGGCGAAGCTGCGCAGGACGGCCGCGTCCCACGCCCACTCCTCGAGCATCTGCGAGGGCGCCTCCACGAAGTCCCACTCGGTGGCAATGCCCGAGATGGCCACCCACGGATGCCGTCCGGCGAGCAGGTGGTGCACGAGGTGTCCGAACTCGTGGAAGAGAGTGACGACATCATCGTGCTCCATCAGCCCGCGCGGGAAGTTGCAGACGAGCGCACCTTCCGCCAGTTGCACTCCCGCTATGCCCTTGACCATGTCGAAGCAGGCGGCGTGGCTGAACTTGCCGTCGCGCGGATGCAGGTCGAGGTGGATGCGCCCGATGCGCTGGCCCTCCAGGTCGACGTCGTAGGTCGTGACCTCGTGGTGCCAGCGCGGCGCATCGGTCACGGCCGTGTACGTGAGGCCGAAGAGTCGACCCGTGACGTCGAGCAGCCCGCGCTGCACCTTGTGGAAGTCGAAGTAGCGGCGTACCTCCTTGGCATCGACGTCGAAGCGTTCGCGGCGCACGACCTCGGCATAATGGCGCTGGTCGACTGCGGTGACGGCATCGACCTCGGGATGGTCCTGCTGGAGGCGCTCGAGCAGCACGGCGTAGTCGCGGCGGGCCGATGGGGTGGCCGCCTCCGTGATGCGCTCGATGAAGGCGGCGATGGCGGTCCCCTCGCCGATCATCTTCGGCTCGGCGTCATACGCGGGCCAGTCGGGGTAGCCCAGGCGCTGCGCAAAGCGCTCGCGCAGCTGCAGCAACTCGAGGAGCACGGGGTCGTTCTGCGGCCACGCCCGATTCAGGTAGGCGTGCGCGAGCTCGGCACGCGCAGCACGATCGTCCGCGAACGTCATGAACGGCATGTAGTCGGGGTACTCCGTGGTGATGCGCGCGAGGCCGTCCTCCTCGGCGGGATGCGCCATCGCGTAGTCAGCGGGAAGGCCGCTGAGCCGCGAGGGCGCGATGCGGATGGAGCGCACGTCCTCGCGGATGTTGCGGGAGAAGGTCTGCCCGAGCTCCGTCATGCGCTCGATCATGGACTTCAGTTCGCTGCGGGTGTCGTCGTCGCGATCGACGCCCGCACGCCGGAAGTCACGGAGCGCGTGGTCGAGCACACGACGAGCCAGGCCGTCCAGGGCGGCGATGTCGATCCCCGCGAGCACGGCGTACAGGGCGCGATCCTGCTCGAGGTCGGTGACGAGCGCGTGCAGGTCCTGCTCGTGTTCCTCGCAGCGGGCGCGCACGGCTGGATCGGGGTGTACCTCGGTGAGGAGGTTGCTGAGCCCGAGGGCCGTGGAGAGCGCGAGGTGGATGTCGTTCCACCAGCCCAGCACCTGCATCGCGGGGGCATCGGGGACGGACTTCATGGTGGCGATGAGGGCCCGCACCGCCTCCGTGCGCGTGACCACGAGTTCGTCGATCCAGGCGGTCCAATCGGCGTCGACCGCGGGCAGGGCGAGGGGCGGGGGCAACTGCGACATGCCGCGACAGTAGACGCGGGCACCGACAACCGCCACGCGGATCGCAGCCCCGGAACGACGGGCAGCGGACGGCTCAGGCGGCCCAGATCACGTTGAAGCTCTCGTCTACGCGCCCGTCGACGAGCCAGCGATAGACCACCACCCCGGGAGTGGTCACGGTGACCATGGTGGAGGCGGCCGTGAAGCCACCACCACCGCAATCGAGGCGGACATCCGTGCCCCACGGGTGCGCGGACCACTGCGGTGATCCCAGTGCCGTCCAGACGCCGTCCACCAGCGCCTGCAGTTGTGCCGTGGGTGTCGGCGACCAGCAGTGCATGAGTTCGCCGAGCTGCTGCGTGCCCGTCGCGCAGTAGGCGTAGTCCCGTCCATCGGTGCGCGGGTAGGTCGGGCTGGGCAGGTCGCATCCCGCGCGCAGCCCGGGATCGGTCACGTGGTCAGCCCACACACGCAGGCTCAGCAGGTCGACGCCCTGTGCAGAGGCGCCCACGTAGCGAGTGCGCTTGGCATCGATCGCGTAGGCCGTGGAGCAGGCGCCGAGCGCCGGGGTCATAACGTCGCACGCGTCATCCAGGGTGTGGGTGACGCCGAAGGTGTGCAGGACCTCGTGCACCCACAGCGCCGAGGTCACGCTCTTGAAGTTGCGGTCACTGCCCGTGCAGACGGTCCCGTCCGAACCCCGGCCGGGCGCCACCGCCACCTCGGCGGTCAATCCCGGGGTCTCGCCGAAGCCACAGGCATTGCTCGCGCCGTCGCTGAGGAAGGGGACGTCGATGAAGAACAGGAAGTGCTTGCGATCAGGCCCCGGATCGTCCATGACATGGGCTTCGGCCATGAGCAGCCTGTCGGCACCGAGCACGGACAGTTGGGCCATCGTGTACTTGGAATGCAGGTACTGGATGTCGTAGCCATCGGCACGTTGGTCGATCTGCAGGTGGTAACCGGTCTGCTGCTGCAGGAAGGCATTGCCCTCCGTGAGCGCGCTGTCCAGGGTGCCGTTGGTGTCCAGGTGGCGATCGGTGCCGTCGGACGGGACGACGTAGAACGGCTTGATCTGGAAGCCCGTGACCAGGTCGGGCTGGTCGGTCAATGTGCGCGCACGCAGGGTCGGGGTGTCACTGGGGACGGGTGTCGTCGCGGTGGTTGCTGGAGTCGGTGCCGAAGCCGGTTTCGATGACCGCTTCGACTGCTTCCAGACCAGTTTGCTGCCGCGGTGCGCGCAGGTGAAGTGCGCGTGGCGCACGGTCCGGCTGGCCCCTGCCTTCGGGCAGCGGGCGCCTGCGATGGTGAGGGCTTGGGCCGGCGTGTTGGATGCCAGCATGATGAACGCGGCGAGCAGGGCGGCGATCTTCTTCACGTGGCTCCCCAAGGTGTCGCCCTAGGTTAGGGAGGCCTGCTGATGGCCGCCATTCGCTGAAGCGCTTCGCGCCGAAATTCACAGGAATGGATGCGCAACGGCGGCAACGGCGGCCGGGACGCCGGGGTCGTCGGACCGCTCACCTAGGCTTGCCGCATGACCGGGCTCTTCATCGTGTTCGAGGGTGGCGACGGCAGCGGCAAGTCGACGCAGGTCGCCCGTCTCGTGGAGTCCCTGCGCGCTGACGGCCGCACCGTCGTGGCCACCCGCGAGCCCGGCGGCACGCGCATCGCCGAGAAGATCCGGCAGGTCATCCTCGACCCGGACTACCCGGAGATGAGCGACCGCACCGAGGCGCTGCTCTACGCGGCCTCGCGAGCCGAGCACGTTCACCACGTCGTCCGGCCCGCGCTGCACCGTGGTGAGGTGGTGGTCTCCGATCGCTACCTGGACTCGTCGGTCATCTACCAGGGCCTGGGCCGTGGCCTGGGCGCGGACGCCGTGCGTGAACTCAACCTTTGGGCGACCGAGGGCCTGCGGCCCGATCTCACCATCGTGCTCGACGTGCCGGCGCACTTCGGCCTCAATCGCGTGGGCACGCCGGATCGCCTCGAACTGGCACCACGCGAGATGCACGAACGCATCCGCGACTACTACCTGCAGATGGCCGCGAGCGACCCTTCGCACTACTTCCTCATCAATGCCGAGCAATCCATCGAGGCCATCGCCGAACTCGCCCGCGCCCGCGTCGATGCACTGCTCGCGACCCGGCCATGAGCATCTGGGACCGCCTGGTCGGTCAGCCGGAGACCGTGCAACTGCTGCAGCGAGCGGTTGCCGACGCGCGTGAGGTGCCGGTCGGACCGGGCATGACGCATGCCTGGCTGTTCACCGGGCCGCCCGGTGCGGGGCGGTCGACGGCAGCCCTGCTCCTGGCTGCCGGACTGGAGTGCGACGAGGGCGGTTGCGGCAGTTGCGCGAACTGCAAGGACGTCATGCGCGACATGCACGATGACGTCGTGCGCTTCGAGCCGCAGCAACTGCAGATCACGCGCGACGAGGCCGCGTCGCTCATCAAGTTGGCCGCCCGCATGCCCGTGCGCGGGCGTTGGTCGGTGATCATCGTCGAGGATGCCGATCGCCTGAACGAGGTGAGCGGCAACATGCTGCTCAAGAGCATCGAGGAGCCCACGCCACACACCATCTGGCTGCTCTGCGCGCCGAGCGTGGAGGACGTGCTGCCGACCATCCGCAGCCGCTGCCGGGTCCAGGTGCTGCGCACCCCCAGTTGGCGCGATGTCGCAGCACTGCTCGAGCGCGATGGCATCGAGCGTTCCATGGCGGCGCATGCGGCCCGCGCAGCCCAAGGCCATGTCGGCCGTGCCCGTGCCCTGGCCACCGGCGATGAGACCCGGCGCCACCGGCATGAGATGTTGCGCATCCCCTTGCAGCTCAACGACCTTCCCGCGTGCTTCGCGGTGGCGGCGGACATCGCCAGCGCTGCCACGGAGGAGGCCAATCGCTCGACGGCCAAGCTCGATGAACGTGAACGCCAGGAACTGCTGCAGGCGTACGGCGACGGAGCCACCGGCGTGACCAAGGCGAGGATCGAGCGTCTGGCGCGCGGTGCGGTGAAGGAGCTCGAGGCCCGTCAGAAGAGTCGACGTACGCGTGCTGTACGGGATCGACTCGACCGGTCACTGGTCGACCTCCTGTCGTTCTACCGTGATGTCCTGATGCTGCAGCTCGACACCGACATGGAACTCATCAACGAGGAGATGCGCCCGCAGGTGGCACAGGTGGCCGCCGCTTCCACGCCGGCCCGCACACGCGCACGCATGGATGCCATCGAACGGGCCCGCCGGCTGTTCGACTCCAATGCGCAGCCGCAACTGGTACTGGAAGCGCTCACCGTCGAGTTGGCGCGGGCATGAGGCGCCGCCTGCTCCCGCTCATCGCGGCCGCCCTCTCCGGACTGATCGTCGCCGGCGCCTCCAGCACGCCGGCAGCGGTCCCCACACCCGTCCCCACACCCGCCGTCAGTGCCGGCCTGCAGTCCTTCTACGCGCAGACGCTCGACTGGAAGCCCTGCCACAGCGTGCTCCAATGCGCGACCTTCCGCGTCCCCGTCGACTACGCGAAGCCCAGTGGCGCGACCATCCGCATCATGGCCGCCCGAGCGGTGGCCACCGGCACCTCACAGGGGGCGCTGGTGGTGAACCCGGGTGGACCCGGTGCGAGCGGCATCGAGTACATCGCCGATCCCAACTTCGCGATCTCAAGGACGGCTCGTCGCGACTTCGACCTGGTGACCTTCGATCCCCGTGGTGTGGGCGAGAGCGCGCCGTTGTGGTGCCTGCGCGGCGCCAAGCTCGACTGGTTCCTCAACATCGACCCCACCCCGTCCACGCCGGCGGAGCGCGCCGCCATCGCGAACTCCGGCAAGACCCTGGCACTTGCCTGCAAGCGCGAGAACTCCAACCTCATGGCCCACATGTCGGCGGTCGACATGGCGCGTGACATGGATGTCCTGCGGGCCCTGCTCGGCCAGGAGAAGTTGCGCTACCTCGGCAAGTCCTGGGGCACCGTGCTGGGCAAGGTGTACGCCGCCCTGTTCCCGGGTCGGGTGGGCTCCTTCGTGCTCGATGGTGCCGTGGATCTCGAGGTGCCGGCGACCCAGGCCGCCTACGACCAGGGCAGGGGTTTCGAGACCGCGGCCGACCGCTTCATCGCCTGGTGCGTCAAGCAGGGCCACTGCGTCCTCGGCTCCACCCCGACAGCCGCCAAGCAGCATCTGCTGTCGTTCCTGGTCGGCCTCGACAGGCATCCCATGCGCACCAACGATCCCAAGCGCCCGCTCACGGAGGCGCAGGCGCTCACGGCGATCATCGGACCGCTCTACCTGAATGACGGCGGCTGGCCCTGGCTCCTCACCGGGCTCACGCCGGCCTTCCTGCTCCACAACGGCGCCGCGTTGCAGACCATCTTCGACTGGTTCGTCGAGCGCAACGGCCACGGCGTTTACAAGTACAACACGAACACCGCGATCTACGTCACGAACTGCCTGGACGACCCGGGCACCGTCAAGACCATTGCGCAGGCGCAGGCCCTGGCGAGCGCCTGGTCGAAGGCGCTCCCGCTGATGGGCGCTGCCATGGCCTGGTCGGACCTGCCCTGCGCGGGTTGGCCCTACCGGGCCAGCACCGACATCGCGCGCCTCAAGGTGCGGAACGTGCCGCCCATCCTCGTGGTCTCCGCCACCTACGACCCCGCCAAGCCCATGAAGTGGGGCCGCGGCCTGGCCTCCGAACTGCCCGGCGCGGTGCTGCTGGAGCGGCTCGGCGACGGACACACGTCGTACGCGAACGGCAGTGCATGCATCGACAGCGCCGTCGATCGCTTCCTACTGTCGAACGATCCCTGGCACCCGACGCTGCCGCCCAGTGGAACGGTCTGTGGTGCGACCGCTGCCTGAGGACCAGCGCGGGCCGGGGGAGTTCTACCCGGTCGTCGGCGTGGGGCCACATCCCGAGCCGTGGCCCGACGACCCGCGCCTCGATCCCGAACTGCTCCGTGACGGCGATCGTCGCAACGTGCTGGACCGCTTCCGCTACTGGACCGTCGAGGCGATCAAGCAGGAACTCGACGGCCGCCGACACCCCTTGCACATCGCCATCGAGAACTGGCAGCACGACCTGAACATCGGGGCCATCGTGCGCACCGCGAACGCCTTCAACGTCGCCGGTGTGCACATCGTGGGACGGAAGCACTGGAACCAGCGGGGCGCCATGGTGACCGATCGCTACCTGAGGATGCAGCACCATCCGGACATCGGGGCCTTCGTGGGCTGGGCGAGCGGCGCGGGTCTGCCGATCATCGGCATCGACAACATCGAGGGCAGCCAGCCGCTGGAGCGGGCAACGCTGCCCGCGCACTGCGTCATGCTCTTCGGCCAGGAGGGCCCCGGGCTCTCCGCGGCCGCAGTCGAGGCCAGTTCCACCATCCTGCACATCACGCAGCACGGCTCCACCCGGTCCATGAACGCGTCCGCGGCGGGCGCCATCGCGATGTACGCCTGGGCGCTGCAGCACACCGTGAACGGCTGAAGGGCGCGGCCGGGGACCGAACCGGCGCGGCACACGAGTTGCACATGGTGGAACGCGTCGCGCCGTCGAGCGACGCAACCTACACGCGTGTGCCGCTGGTCGCCCACCTCTCGTACAGTGGCCGCGATACCAAGCGCGAAGGAGGCACCCGATGATCAGCGTCTTCGACCTGTTCAAGATCGGCATCGGGCCCTCGAGCTCGCACACCGTCGGCCCCATGCGCGCCGCTCACGACTTCGCCGCCGGGCTCCGGCAGCAGGACCAACTCACGCGAGTGCAGCGGGTCCACGTCGAACTCTTCGGCTCGCTGGGCGCAACCGGCCATGGGCACGGCACCGTGCGCGCCGTGCTGGCCGGGCTCGCCGGGAACCTTCCCGACGTGGTCGATCCGGATGAGGTGCGCAACCTCGAGGAGGAGGTGGGCGAGAGCCAGCAACTGTGGCTGGCCGGCGTGCACTCCATCAACCTCAACCTGCACGTCGACATCGTCCTGCACCGACGGAAGTCGTTGCCGTTCCACGCCAACGGCATGACCTTCCAAGCCTTCGCGGCAGACGACGAGCTGATCAGGGAACGCACGTTCTACTCCGTGGGCGGAGGCTTCATCGTCGAGCATGACGCGGCGGGCTCGGCCCGGGTGGTGGAGGATCCGCACCCCGTGCCCTATGAGTTCACCACGGCCGCGCAGTTGCTCGAACTGTGCCGCGTGCACCACCTGTCCATCAGCGAGCTGATGATGGCGAATGAGACGAGCCGGCGCACCGAGCTCGAGGTGCGCACGGAGATCCTGCACATCTGGGACGTCATGCGCGCCTGCGTGCAGCGTGGCATCACCTCGGAGGGCACGCTTCCCGGCGGGCTCAAGGTGCGGCGACGTGCGCACCTGCAGTACGACCAGTTGCGCAACGACTTCGAGCACAACGACGCCTTGCACGCCATGGAGTGGGTGACGATGTTCGCGCTTGCCGTCAACGAGGAGAACGCGGCCGGCGGACGCGTTGTCACGGCACCCACGAACGGGGCGGCCGGCATCATCCCGGCGGTGCTCCACTACTACGAGAAGTTCGTCCGCGGTGCGGACGACGATGGCATCGTCCGCTTCTTCCTCGCGGCCACGGCGGTGGGTTGGCTGTTCAAGAAGAACGCCTCCATCTCCGGTGCGGAGGTGGGATGCCAGGGCGAGGTGGGGTCGGCCTGCTCCATGGCAGCGGCCGGGCTGGCGGAGGTGCTGCGCGGCACCCCGGAGCAGGTGGAGAACGCGGCGGAGATCGGCATCGAACACAACCTAGGGCTCACCTGCGACCCCGTGGGCGGGCTGGTGCAGATCCCCTGCATCGAACGCAATGCCATCGCTGCCATCAAGTCCATCACGGCCGCCCGCATGGCGGTGCGCGGCGACGGCGTCCACCACGTCTCACTGGACAGCGCCATCAAGACCATGCGCGAGACAGGCGAGGACATGAAGGTGAAGTACAAGGAGACCGCCCGCGGCGGCCTCGCCCTCAACGTCGTCGAGTGCTGATCGGGCCGCTCCGGCCGATGGCCTGCACGGGCCGCCCCTCGGCTAGGTTCGTGGCATGACCCGAGACCTCCGTCGCGCATGGCTGGGCACCGCCATCTGGTTCTTCCTGAACGCCGTGGGTTGGGCTTCCATCATCGTGCGCATGCCGGAGATCAAGCACCACCTGGGCGCCTCCAATGGCGTGCTCGGGTTGCTCCTGCTCGTCTCCGTGGGCGGTGCGCTCACGGCGCTGCGGCCCGCCGGCATCTGGTGCGCACGGTTCGGCAGCCGCCCGGTCATGATCGCGGGCGCGTTGGCCGG
>DAHWFQ010000129.1:0-3238 GCA_027324895.1 Actinomycetota bacterium
GCACCTGGTGGGCGACGTACAACGTGAAGCTGCACCGCAGCGCCACGAAGGTCATGCACCACTCGGTGGTGGGCGACCTGGAGCTCACCGGCGAGGCGCTCGACCTCCCCGCGGACCGGGGACTCACGCTCATCCTGTACACGGTGGAACCGGCCAGCCCATCGGCCCAGGCCCTCGCCTTCCTCTCGAGTTGGAGCTCGGAGCACGCGCCAGAAGCCACGCCCTCCCACTCCCGAGTGCCGGGGACCACGACCGGTGAGCACCACCACCTGACCCCGCCCGGCGACCCCTGACGATCTACACTTGGTGTGCAAGGAGTTTTGCCATTCATCTGCTTGAACACGCCGACTCCCGGGACCGCGCATCGCGCTGAAGCACCATTGAGGGAGGGCGGGTTCCTTGGCACCGGTCGAACTCCTTGGATTCCTCGCCGGCGGCATTGGCATGTTCTTCGGACTCCCCCAGGCGCGCCATGTGCGCGCGGTCGGTCACGGCGAAGGCGTGAGCCTGACAGCGTGGATGCTCATGTTCGCTGTGAGTTCCGCGTGGGCGGCCTATGGCGTGCGACTCGGAGCGCCGTCTGTGCTGCTCACCAACATCATCGCCGGAAGCATCAACGGCAGTGTGGTGCTCGCGCTCGTCGGACGAGGGCGGCGGCCGCTCGTCTGGCTGCCCCTGTTCGCCGCTGTGGTGGCCGCATCCGTACTGCTGCTACCCACGCCGGTCGTGTCCGCGGCCCTGGTGGCACTCGTCTTCGCCCAGTTGCCGCAGGTCCTCGAATCGGTGCGGAGCCTGCGCGACGGGCGGGCGTCTGCCGTGTCGATGCAGGCGATGGTCGTCGGCCTGGTCAGCCTGCTCTGCTGGGGCACCTATGCCCTCATCTCGCACACCAGACTCATGATCGTCACCACGGCGCTGGCCTTGGCGATGAACCTCTCGATCATGGCGCTCGAGCTACGCGTCCGCCGGGCAGCGCACGCGTAGGTCGCGACAGCCACTGCGCCACCACGCCGCACGCAGCGCGCATCGAGCGGGTCATGCCGGCCTGCCAGATGCAGGTCCTCGGGAGCCGAACCGGTTAGGGCGGCGGGCACCCGACTCGCAGTGTTCGGCATCCCAGATGCGCGGCCCATTCACACCGTGTTCTCAATCTCACGGACAGCCTCGCCGACTAGCATCAATGCGGCCCTTCCGCCCGGTGGGCCGAGCATTGGAGACATCAATGAACAACCGACTTCGCATCGGCGCACTGATCTCGGTGGCGGCTCTCCTCACCGCAACCCCCGCAATCGCCGCCAACAACAACGGCCACGGCAAGCCCTCCGGGACTCCGAGTGCCTCCGCATCCACGCACGGCAAGTCCGCCACTGCCAAGGGCAGGACCGTGCGACTCGAGGTCACGCTGACCGGCACCCTCGCTGACACCCCGACCGCCACCGCCTCACCGATCCACGTGCTCGTGAAGACGGTCCCTGCCTCCGCCAAGAAGAAGCTGGCCGCGAACCTGCGTGGCAGCACCATCGCAGTTGTCGTCGCATCCCCGTCACTGATCCGTCGCAATGGCGAGACCGCTACGGCATACACGGTCCTCAAGGCCGGCGATCACCTGTCGATCAGACTGCGGGCCACCTCGACCGGAACGACTCCCGTGTGGACCTACACCGCCTCGCGCGTGAACGCATCCGGCAAGTGATCTGATCCCACTGCCCGAGGGCAGCACGGTTCGCGATGACAGCGCGCCGTGCTGCCCTTGCGCTTTCCGGTTCAGAAGCGGCTGTCGGCGAGGTCGATGCCGAGCAGGGCCGCGATGGAGTCGACCGCGATCTTGTGATCGTCGCGCGAAGGCAGTCCCGAGACCGCCACGGATCCGACGACACCCGTCCCGGCGATGCGGATGGGGAAACACCCTCCATGGGGTGCGTGGTCGCGCGGATCCAACGCCATCGCCTGCATCGCATCGAAGCCCTCGGCCGCCAACAACCCGATGCGATATGAGCTCATGTGCAGGAGGTTCACCAGGTTGCGCTTGCGGCGCGCCCAATCCGCATTGGACGGCGTGGTGCCGGGCATGGCTGTGAAGAACAGGCACTCGTTGCCTCGGCGGATGTCGATGACGACGGCCGCGCCGGCCGCCTCCGCCCGGGCCCGGATGTCATTGCCCAACTCCCAGGCCGTGGTCTCGTCGAAGGCCGGGAACTGCAGTAACTGCTCATGGCGCTCGGCCTTGGACAGATCGGGCGTGACTTCCTCGCTCATGCGCCAAGCCTAGGGAGGCGACCGTGGTGACCGTTCGGCCCGCCGATTGACGTCGCCACCCAGGGACCTCACGACCTCCAGTGCAGGCATCCGCGCATGTGATCGACGAGGACGCGGACCTCAGGACTCGCGCATGAGGTCGAGCAGGTCCTCGAAGCGGCCCACGACATAGGCGCCGTCACCGCTCCCGAATACCGCGCCCCGCTGCAGCGGGTACTCGAATCTGCCATCCGCACGATCGATGGCCACGAAGCGCGTGGAGGCGCTCAGGTCTCCGATGGCGCGCCCCTGCAGGCCGTCGTTCGCTCGCACCAGGATCCGCGCTGCCATGAACGGCGTGTTGTCGACGTAGAACGTCCCGATGACGTCGAGGCCGACTGCCGCGCCGACGAACCAAGGGGCCGCGAGCTCGGCCACGGATCGGGTGGCACCGATGTCGAGGCTGCTGTCGATGACCCGCGCAAGGTTGCGGCCAAACACGCGCAACGCCACCGGCACCGTGCGCTCCCCGACGACGGCGCGCACAGCCAGGCCGGTCTCGATGTTGAGTAAGTCGTCGTTGCTGAGGACGGCGACACCTGCGGCCCGGTGCACCCCCGCCTCCCGTTGCGTCTCCGGCAGCGTGGGATCGCCGATGAGCACCGGGATGTTGGCGCTGCGCATCTGTGGGACGAAGCGTTGGCCGGTGCCGCTGTCGATGATCACGACGTCGTACCCAGCACGCTGCAGGTCGAGCGCGACGTGCGTGCCCACGGCACCCAGGCCGATGACGACGATGTGATCGCGCATCCCCGTCACGCGCTGCCGACCGATGGACTGCGCGAGGCGCCGGGAGACGAGGGCGTTCGTGAGGAATGCCGAGGCGGTGTACACGAGCGTCGCGCCCACGAGCATCATGACGATCGCCCACGCCCGCAGCGGCCAGGGCTGCCCACGGAAGTAGAAGTCGCCGAAGCCCACCGTCGCGATCGTCTCCACCGTG
>DAHWFQ010000147.1:0-5897 GCA_027324895.1 Actinomycetota bacterium
CCGGCAGCGGGCGGGACCACCCCGACGGGCTGCGGGTAGGAGGCCGCGACGATGGCGCCGCCCAAGGCCCACCCCCAGACGGCCACCCCCAGCTGGTCGAGCGAGAAGCAGGAGGCGGCGACATAGGCCGTCCACGCGCCCAACAGGGCGGCCGCCACCAGTGGCTGGTCACCGCTGCGCAGCAGGCGCAGGCCACGCGAGGCAACGAACACCAGGATGAGCAGGTAGGGCAGCAGCACCACGAGGCCGCCTGTGGCGAGCAGGTTGAGGGGCACGCTGTGCGCCGCGTCGGCCGTCGTGCCCACGCCTCCACCGTCGATCAGGTCGGGCCCGCGCACCAGCCGGAACTGCTCCGCGTAGGCGTCGATCCCCACCCCGAACCAGGGGTGGGCACGGAACATGGCCAGCGCCGCGCGCCAGAGGTAGAAGCGGTCGGCGAGGTTCGCAGAGTGCAGGATCGACGCGAATGGGCCCCGATCCGCGAGCGCCGCCAGGCCCGCCACCGTCCCCACCGACAGCGCGGCCAGCAGCAGCATGCGCAGCCGGCGCAGCCACGTCGGTGCCAGCACATGGAAGGACCACGCGGTCACAGCGACCACACCGCCGACCGCGAGGGCCAAGGTTCCCTGCAGTGCCTGTGAGAGCACGGTGAGCGACGCCGCCAGCAGGCCGAACGCCAGGGCCGCCAGCCGCAGGCGGCGGGGCAGGTCCGGCAGCATGCTGGTGACGCAGAGGGCCACGGCAGCGATACCGAGGAAGGCCGAGGCGAAGTCGGGGTTCCCGAAACTCCCCATGATCGGGTTGTACGGCTTGGCCCAGTAGCCCGGGGTGCCTGCCAGGTGCTGGCCCAGTCCGAGCAGCGCCTCCACGGCGCCCGTACCGGCAAGTGCGAAGAGCACCAGACGCGCTGCACGCCCGCGGAAGGCCGTGGCAATTGCCGTGAACATGACGGCCAAGGAGGCGTATGCGAGCAGTCCGTCGTTGCGGCCCCACACGCCGTAGAGGACGCGATAGCGGTGCTGTCCGTCCATGAGCGCGGAGACCGCCATGCCCGCCACGAAGAGCGCCAGCAGCCAGTTCGCAGGACGGGTGGCCGGAAGGGCGCCACCGCCGCGCCCGAGCAAGGCGATGAGCAGCGCTGCGGCCACCACGAGCACGAGCAGCTTGGGCAGGTTCGTGACATCGAGGAACCCGGGCATGATGAAGACGGTCGTCAGGACGAGCAGGGCCAGCGTGATGCGGCGGAACTCCCGCAGTCGGGTCATCTAGCCACGTCCTTCCCAGACCGGCCCATCGGTTTCCATGACGCTGCCGTCCTGACGGACCAGCAGGAAACGGTCGAATCCGCGGCTGAACCAACGATCGTGTGTGACCGCGATGACCGTGCCCTCATAGGCATCGAGACCCGATTCCAGGGCTTCGGCACTCGCGATATCCAGGTTGTCCGTCGGTTCGTCCAGGAGCAGCAGGGTGGCGCCGGAGAGTTCGAGCAGCAGGATCTGGAAGCGAGCCTGCTGGCCGCCGGAGAGCGTGTCGAAGGTCTGCTCCGCTGCGAATGCGAGCTCATAGCGGTCGAGCACCCGTGCAGCCGCCTCGCGCGCCAGACCGGAGCGATGGTCGTCCCCCCGGTGCAGGATCTCCAGGAGCGTGCGTCCGGCCAGGTCCGGCCGCACATGCGTCTGCGCGAACCAACCGGGTCGCACCCGGGCTCCGAGCCGGGCCCGGCCGGAGTGGGCCACCGGCACCATGGCCACGTCCGACACCGGACGATGCTCGACCTCCGGGTCCGATCCGCCGGCGGCGAGCAGACGCAGGAAGTGGGACTTCCCGGTGCCGTTGCCGCCGAGCACCGCCAAGCGCTCGCCGAACCAGAGTTCGAGGTCGAAGGCATCGGTGAGACCGATAAGTTGTAGGCCCTCGCAGACCACGGCCCGCTTGCCCGTGCGTCCACCCTTTAGGCGCATGTGGATCTGCTGCTGCATGGGAATCGCCTGCGGCGGGCCGGCAGCCTCGAACTTCTCCAAGCGGGTGCAGGCCGCGCGATAGCGGGCTGACATACCGTCGTTGAAGGTGGCCTTGACCTTCAACGACTTCACGAGTTCCTTCAACTGCTCGTGCTTCTCATCCCAACGCAGCCGCAGTTCCTCCAGGCGCGCGAAACGGTCGACGCGGGCCTGCATGAAGGTCGCGAAGCCACCCCCGTGCACCCAAACAGTGTTGCCTGCTGCCCCGAGTTCGAGGCTGATGATGTGTGTCGCCGCTTGGGCGAGCAGCTCGCGATCGTGGCTGACCAGCAACACGGTCTTGCCCGTGTCACGCAGGCGCTGCTCGAGCCAACGCTTGCCGGGAACGTCGAGGTAGTTGTCAGGCTCGTCGAGCAGCAGCACCTCCGCACGACCGCGCAGCAGCGCCTCCAGCACCAGGCGCTTCTGCTCGCCCCCCGACAAGGTGGAGACGCTGCGCCACTTCACCTCGTCGAAGGGACGGCCCATGGCGGCCATGCAGACCAGGTCCCACTCCAGCTCGAGGTCATAGCCGTGCACGTCCGCCCAGTCGGCGATGAGCCCGGCATAGCGCAACTGCAGCATGGCATCGTCGCTGTCCATGAGTTGCAGCTCGACCTCATCGAGCGCGCTCGCCACACGCTGCACCTGGGTGGGTGCCACGCTCAGCAGCAGGTCGCGCAGGTTGCCCTCCTTCATCTGGCCCACGAACTGCGGCATCACGGCGAGGCCACCGGTCACACTGATCGAGCCCTCATGCGGCGACTCGGCACCGGCGATGAAGCGCAGCAGCGTCGACTTGCCCGCGCCGTTGGCACCCACCAGCGCTGCCACCGCTCCTGCGCCAACTCGGAAGCAGACGTCATCCAGCAGTGGTCGGCCGTCAGGTAGTGCGTACGACACATGCTGGACGTCGATGTGGCCCACGACTACCCGTTCCCCGTCGTGGGCTCGACCCATTCGCCTGCCGGCACGGACAACTCCGCGGCGTCGCGGCTCTGGCGGGTGGCATCCTGACGGACCAGCAGTTCGGCGTCCGGCGGGTAGTAGACCTCCTCGAGCACGAGTCCGCGGGCCGGCGCCACCGGCGAACTGCGGTCGCCCGCAGCGAGGAGCCGGGCCGGCCATTCCGTGCCCTGTCGCCCGTCGCCCACGATCACGAGGGCGCCCACGAGCGAGCGCACCATGGAATGGCAGAAGGCGTCGGCCTTCACGCGCGCGACGATGACCCCGTACTCATCACGGTGCCAGGCGAACTCCTGCAGGACGCGGATCGACGTGCCCCTGTCCGTGCGCTTGCAGAATGCTGAGAAGTCGTTGAGCCCCAACAGGCTCCGGGAGGCGATGTTCATGGTATCAACGTCCAGCCCACGCTGATGCAGCACGACGGTGTGCCGTTCGAGCGGGTCCAGCGAGTCGCCATCGACAAGCCGGTACGAGTAGCGCCGGGCCAGCGCGGAGAATCGGGCGTCGAACCCGACCGGTGCGGGTGCCACCTGCCTGATGCGCACGTCGTCGGGCAGCAATCCGTTCAGTGCTCGTGGCAGGCGGCCCAACGTCGCCTCATCGACCGTCTCGACATCGACATGCACGACCTGGCCGCGAGCGTGCACCCCGGCATCGGTCCTGCCGGCGACCGTCGTCTGCGGGCTCGCGGACGCGCGCAGCGCCACCCGCAGTGCATCCTCCAGCAGGGCCTGCACCGTGCGCAGACCCGGCTGGGCGGCCCACCCGTGGAAGGCGGTGCCGTCGTAGCCGAGGTCGATGCGCAGTCGCACGGCCACACCCTAGGCGCAAAGGCGCATGGCACCGCCGATGCGGGCGCAATCGCGCGGAACCGCATCAGCGCGCGATGGCCAACGTCCAAGCCTGCGAGTACGCATTGGCTGCGACGGTCTTCCAGCGCGGGTCCGCATCGAGTCCGGCGGCCAGGTGCGTCCACTTCGGGCCGGACGCGATGTTGTGCAGCAGCACGCACGTGGTGCCCGCGGGCACCAAGTCGTTCCGTTCGGATCCCTGCAGGAATCGAATTCCGTCGATGAACCGCGTCCTGCCCCAGTAGTCCTGCCGACCGTCCCACCAGATGCGCACATCCGGCCGCAGCAGGATGGCCGCGGAAGAGTCATCCGCGAACAGCGAGCAATCCCTGGGAAGGCTGCTGATCGACGGATCCGAGAGTGATGGGTATGCGAGCAACGCCGAACGCGCGATGCCGAGGGGCAGCACAATCAACCCGGCCACCATCATGAGGATGCTCCAATAGCGCGCGGTCGCGCGCTCGCCGAGGCGCCTCGCGACCGCAGAACCCGTCCAGCGGGGCCCCCACGATGCGAACTGCGCGGTGATGACCGGCATGCCGCAGAGCAGTCCGAGCAGGAGGAAGCGGATCGCGAAGGCTCCGGCCAGGGCGCCTCCCAGGAGGCCCATGCTCAAGACCAGTCGTACGACCCACACCTCGTCGATGGGACGCCGGCGCCAGCTGTTCACAGACGCGACCACACCCATGGCGACGGCGAACGCGCACACGAGCGTCCACCGGACACCCTGCTCCACCGGGCTGGCCCACTCGAGGTTGATCCCCTGGGTCGCGTGGGCGACGCGCTCGGATTGCGCGAAGATCTGCAAGCCCAGGGGGCCGATCGCGATGGCCAACCCGCAGCCGAGCAACGCCGATCCGGCGAACGACAACTGCCGAGCGAGTCGACCGGGCCAGGCAAGTGCTGAGAACAGGGCGGCGTCGACGAGCCAGGCGACGCTCCACAGCGCCCACGAAGTGTGCAGCCACAGGCCGGCAGAGACCAATGCGAGCGACACCGTGAAACCGATGCAAGCCGACGTCAGCCCATGGGCGCGAGCCAGGCGCGCCTTGTGCCGCCACAACCGGTCGAGCGCCACGAGGAGCAGCACGAAGGCTGGGAGCGCCGAGCGATTGACGAAGAGCGGGCCATCCACGATCACGAGCACCACCAGACCCATGGCAGTGCCGAGCTGGCCCGCACCGAGCCGCCGCGCGAGGCGGGCCATCGCATGGAGGCAAAGTGCAATGGAGATGAAGGAGACCAGCATCAAGCCGGAACGACCGGCAGCCCGCCAGGCGAGCCCGAGGAACCATTGCCAGGCCGGCGAGTTCGGTACGAAGTCACCCGGCACCGGCGCCCAACTCCAGCGATCGGGGTGGATGAGAGCGCCACCGGCCATGAGATCCAGGCCCTCGCGGGCGGTCCAGAAGGCATCCGTCTCGTTGTCTGTGCCAACGCGCAACGCCGCCAGCGCCAGGCACCACAGGGGTATGAGCAGCCGCGGGCTGAGCACGCCCGGCGCCCGCACGGCCCCCTTCATCGCCCCAGAGTATTGGCCCGACCCCGGACAGTGAGGGACCCTCGCCAATGACTGGCGAGGGTCCCTCGAATTCCGATCGGAGCTACTCCGCGACTGCCTCGGCGATGCTGTCCTCGCCAGCGGCCTCGACGGCCTCCGCGACGGCGTCCTCGACGACGGGAGCAGCAGCGGCCTTCGCTGCGGCCTCGGCGGCAGCGGCTTCCGCCTTCTTGGCGGCCGCGGCCTGCTTGGCAGCGCGCTTGGTGGCAGCCTCGGCCTCAGCGGCGGCAGACATCTGCTCCACCAGTTCGATGACGACCATCGGCGCGTTGTCACCCTTGCGCGGCTCGAGCTTCACGATGCGCGTGTAGCCGCCGTGACGGTTCTCGTAGCGAGGCGCGATCTCCGTGAACAGGGTGTGCACGACACCCTTGTCACGGACGATGGCGAGCACACGGCGACGCGCATGCAGGTCGCCACGCTTGGCGAACGTCACAAGACGCTCGGCCAGGGGACGCAGGCGCTTGGCCTTCGCTTCGGTCGTGGTGATACGACCGTGCTGGAACAACGCAGTCG
>DAHWFQ010000158.1:0-3727 GCA_027324895.1 Actinomycetota bacterium
CTTCGGCCCGCCGCTCAGGGCCAGGGGGCCGCCCGTTAGCCTGCCCGGAGGACGCCCGGCGCTCACGGTCGCCGGTGGCGCCTCGAGGCGGAGCGGAAGGCGACCCATGAGCAACTACGTACTGCAGGTGACCTGCCCCGATCGCAGCGGCATCATCCACGCCCTGAGCGGAGGCATCGTCGCCGTCGGCGGCAACGTCCTCGAGCAGGAGCAGTTCTCCGACCTCGGAACCGGGCTGTTCTTCGCCCGCACGCGCTTCGACAGCGACCAGGCCGAGCTGGGTGCGGTGCGCGCGGGCCTGCGGTCGGCGCTGGAGGAGTTCGATGCGGCCATCAACCTCCGCCCGGAGGCCCAGCGCACGCGGGTCCTCATCATGGTGTCGCAGTACGACCACTGCCTGGTGGACCTGCTGTACCGCTGGAGTGCCGACGAACTCCCCATCGACATCGCGGGCATCGTCTCCAACCACGAGACCTGCCGGCCCACCGCGGAGCGCTACGGCATCCCCTTCGACCACCTGCCGGTGACGCGCGAGAGCAAGCCCGCGCAGGAAGCACGCCTGCTCGCGATCGTCGAGGAGCGGGCGGTCGACCTGGTGGTGCTCGCGCGCTACATGCAGATCCTGTCCGACGACGCCTGTCGCGCCCTGAGCGGCCGCGCCATCAACATCCACCACTCCTTCCTGCCCGGCTTCAAGGGGGCCCGCCCCTATCACCAGGCGCACGAACGCGGCGTGAAACTCATTGGTGCCACTGCACATTTCGTCACCGCGGACCTTGACGAGGGCCCCATCATCGAGCAGGAGGTGAAGCGCGTGAGCCACCGGCAGACACCCGAGGACCTGGCCGAGATCGGCCGTGACGTCGAGCGCCTCGCCCTCTCGCGCGCCGTTCGCCTGTTCGCCGAGGACCGCGTGTTCCTCGACGGGAAGCGCACCGTCGTCTTCGGCTAGTCGGCTATTGGCCGCCCGTCTGCCGCAGCCGTCGGATCGACAGTGCCAACGCACCCGTTGACCCACCGCCACGGGATGGGTGCCTGCCACCGCCAACGGCGTCCCGGCCGAGCGACTCCCGGGATGACGTGGCGCGCCGGTCGGCTTCGACAGCCGGGTACAGCGCCAATTAGTTAAAGCGACAACCTTTTGCTACAGTGTCGCCATGACGACGAACACCATGCCCGCCCTGTACCTCGGCCACGGCGCTCCCCCGTTGCAGGACGACCGCCTGTGGGTGGCCGAACTGCAGCAGTGGAGTCGCGACCTCCCCCGCCCCAAGGCCATCCTCATCGTGAGCGCGCACTGGGAATCGGCACCGCTGACGATCGGGGCGACCAGCACCGTGCCCCTCATCTACGACTTCTACGGCTTCCCCCAGAAGTACTACAGCCAGCAGTACAGGGCACCCGGCGCACCCGAGCTGGCGGCGTCCGTGCGCGCGCTCCTGTCGGACCTGGAACCCGTCTCCGAGCAGCCCAACCGCGGCCTCGACCACGGGGCCTACGTGCCACTCGCGGTCATGTACCCCGACGCCGACATCCCGGTCCTGCAGATGTCGATGACCTCGCTCGACCCCGAGCGCCTGTTTCGCATCGGCGAGCAGCTCAGGACCCTGCGCGATCAGGGCGTGCTCATCATCGGGTCCGGCTTCATGACGCATGGCCTGCCCTACGTGAACTGGGGCGCCGGCTTCGACCAGGCACCTCCCGCGTGGTCCGTGGAGTTCGACGGTTGGGCCGACCAGGCGCTGCGCGCCGGAGATGTCGAGACCCTGCTCCGGTACCGCCAGACCGCACCGGCACTGCGCTACGCGCATCCGACCGTGGACCACCTGGCGCCCATGTACGTGACCCTTGGTGCCTCGACGGATGCGCACGCGCCCGTCGAATCGGAGATCGAGGGCTACTGGCTGGGCCTGAGCAAGCGCTCGTTCGCGGTGGCCTGACGGATTGGTACGCCGAACGGCTGCCGTCCGTTACCATTGGCACACCTGATTGTCAGGCAGCGCATTGGACGGAACGAGACTTTCGACGCGCGAATCCATTTCCCCAACGCAATTCGCATCGAAAGTTGTTGATTCACCATGGCTGAACGCCGTTCGAATTTTGCTGCGCGCCCGCAGGGCGGCGCCTCCTACAAACGCCGCGATGACCGCCCCTACGGCAAGCCCCGCGGAGAGCGCGCGCCCCGACGTGAGGCCATCCCCGAACTCGACATGGCGCTGGACGCGCCGGCCTTCGCCTCCCTCGGCCTGCCGCGGCCGCTCACCGTCGCGCTCGCCAATGCGCTCATCACCGAGCCCTTCGCGATCCAGTCGGCCACCATCCCCGACGCGCTCGCGGGCCGCGATGTGCTGGGCCGCGGCAAGACGGGTTCGGGCAAGACGCTGGCCTTCGGCCTGCCCATGCTCACCCGCCTCATGGGCGGGAAGTCCGAGCCCATGCACCCGCGGGCGCTCATCCTGGTTCCGACCCGGGAACTCGCCATGCAGGTGCGTGACGCCCTCTACCCACTCGCACAGCAGGTCAAGCTGAGCATGCAGCTGGTCATCGGCGGCGCCTCCTACGACCGCCAGCTCGAGGGCATGCGGCGCGGTGCGGACATCGTCGTGGCCACGCCCGGGCGGCTCATCGACCTCGTCGATCGTCGCGCCGTCGACCTCTCCTCCGTCTCCATCGCCGTGCTCGACGAGGCCGACCAGATGGCCGACATGGGCTTCCTCGAAGAGGTCGACCAGATCATGAACCTGGTGCAGCCCGGCGGTCAGCGCCTGCTGTTCTCGGCCACACTCGACCGCGGTGTCGACAAGCTCGTGAAGCAGCACCTGAGCAACCCCGTGGAGCACGCCACTGACCCCGACACTGCGAGTGTCACCACCATGGTCCACCACCTGTTCGTCGTCGATGCCCGGGAGAAGCCGGCCATCGTGCACGCCATCGCCAAGCGCGAGGGCCGCACCATCTGCTTCGCGCGCACCCAGCTGGGCGTGGAGCAGTGGGCCGGCGAACTCGCGGAGATGGGCGTGCGCGTCGATGCCCTGCACGGCGGCAAGTCGCAGGGCGCGCGCAACAAGGCCATCACCAACTTCCGCGACGGCAGGGTCGACGTGCTCGTCGCCACCGACGTCGCCGCCCGCGGCATCCACGTCGACGGCATCGACCTCGTGCTGCAGATCGACCCGCCCCATGATTCCAAGGACTACCTGCACCGTGCGGGCCGCACGGCACGGGCCGGCAAGGACGGCCTGGTCGTCCTCATCTCCACCACCCGGCAGGTGCGCAGCGCGGAGCAACTGCTCCGCCAGGCCGGCGTGGAGGCCATTGACAAGCGCGTCCACGTCGGAGACGAGTACCTCGCAGAGGTCACCGGCGCGCGCGACGAGGTGGCCCCGCGCGCCCATCGCCCGCACCTGCGGGAGGAACAGGCCGTGCGTCGGGCCGTGATCGAACACGACGACGACCTGTCGTTCGTCGATCACCGGGAGGCCCGTCCCCGCACGGCGCCGGTCGAGGACCGACGCTTCCGCCCCCGCACGGATGACCGTGAGCGCCACGAGGCACGCCGGGTCGGACGGCTCAGCGAGGACCGCCCACACTTCTCATCGAGTCGCCGCGACGAGGGCGGCATCCGCGATGAGCGACCGGCCTTCCGCGAGGGTCATGGCGCGCGAACGTTCCGTGACGACCGTCCCGGCTTCCGCGAAGACCGCGTCCGCGCGGAGCGGCCTTCGTT
>DAHWFQ010000168.1:0-2333 GCA_027324895.1 Actinomycetota bacterium
GGTGCCATCGGCGAGGCCGGCGCGCACGGCCTCCACATCGGCCGCGGTGCGCAGTGGCGGGTTGACCTTGTAGACCGGGTCGTAGGTGGCCGCGAAGTCGTCGGTGAGCAGCAGGTGGTGTGGCGTGACCTCTGCGGTCACGTTGATCCCCCGCGACTTGGCCCAGCGGATGATGTCCACCGATCCCTCGGTGGAGAGATGGCACACGTGCAACCGCGAGCCGACATGCTCTGCGAGCAGCACGTCGCGCGCGATGATCGCCTCCTCCGCCACGGCCGGCCAGCCGGCCAGTCCGAGCCGGGCGCTCACGACTCCCTCGTTCATCTGGGCGCCCTCCGTCAGGCGCGGTTCCTGCGCATGCTGGGCGACGACGCCATCGAAGGCCTTGACGTACTCGAGCGCGCGCCGCATGAGCAGCGCATCGGAGACGCACTTGCCGTCATCCGAGAACACCCGCACCCGCGCCGCGGATTCCGCCATGGCCCCGAGTTCTGCCAGTCGTTCGCCGCGCAGGCCCACGGTCACGGCACCGACGGGGCGGACATCGCAGTAGCCGGCGTCATGGCCCAGGCGCAGCACCTGCTCGACGACGCCCGCGGTGTCGGCCACGGGGTCGGTGTTCGCCATCGCGTGGACGGCAGTGAACCCACCCAGTGCAGCGGCGCGCGTGCCGGTGCGGATGGTCTCGGCATCCTCGCGGCCCGGTTCGCGCAGGTGAGTGTGCAGGTCGACCAGCCCCGGCAGCAGGACCTCGCCGTGGAATTCGTGGACCACGTCGCCCACTCCGGTGCCGACGGGAACGATGGCGGCGATCACGCCTCCATCGATGAGCACATCGATGGAGGTCTCCCCGTAGGGCGCAACATTGCGCAGCAGCGTTGTCATGAGTTCCCACCAATCCCGGACTCGGCGCCACCGAGCAACAGATACATCACGGCCATGCGCACGCTGACGCCGTTCGAGACCTGCTCGACGATCACCGAGCGCGCGCTGTCGGCCACGTCGGCGGCGATCTCCATGCCACGGTTCATGGGGCCGGGGTGCATCACGATGGTGTGCCGCTGCAGCATCGACATGCGTTGGGCGTCCAGGCCGTAGCGCCGCGAGTACTCATGGGCGCTCGGGAAGAACGAGGCGTTCATGCGCTCGAGTTGGACCCGCAGCATCATCACCGCGTCGGCGTCCGCGATGCTTGCGTCGAGGTCATACGACACCGAGCAGGGCCAGCTGTCCACGCCGACCGGGAGCAACGTCGGCGGTGCACACAGCGTCACTGCGGCGCCCAGTGTCCTGAGCAGCAGCACGTTGCTTCGCGCCACTCGCGAGTGCAGCACATCGCCCACGATCGTGATGCGCGCGCCGCTGAGGTCGCCCTCACCATCGCGCAGGTGCTGGCGCAGTGTGTACGCGTCAAGCAGCGCCTGGGTCGGATGCTCATGCGTGCCATCGCCCGCGTTGATGACCGTGGACTCGATCCAGCCGGCATTGGCCAGGCGGTGCGGTGCGCCGCTTGCCGAGTGCCGGATCACCACCGCGTCCGCCCCCATCGCCTGCAGCGTGAGTGCGGTGTCCTTGAGGCTCTCACCCTTGGAGACGCTCGAGCCCTTGGCGGAGAAGTTGATGACGTCTGCACTGAGGCGCTTGGCCGCGGCTTCGAAGGAGATGCGCGTGCGCGTGCTGTCCTCGAAGAAGAGATTCACCACGGTGCGACCGCGGAGCGTGGGGAGCTTCTTCACCGGGCGATCGGAGATCTGCGCCAGTTCAGCGGCCGTGTCGAGGATGAGCAGTGCGTCCTCGTGGGTCAGGTCCGCGGTGGAGAGGAGGTGCTGCATCGTCACTCACCGACCATGCCGACGAACACGCCATCCGCGCCGTCGTGCTCCGCCAACTGCACCCGGACGGTCTCGCGCAGGGAGGTGGGCAGGTTCTTGCCCACGTAGTCCGCACGGATGGGGAGCTCCCGATGACCACGATCGACGAGCACCGCCAGCTGCACCATCCGCGGGCGACCGATGTCACCCAGCGCGTCGAGTGCGGCACGCACGGTGCGACCCGAGAACAGCACGTCATCGACGAGAATGACGGTCCGGCCGTCGATCCCGCCGGCTGGGATCTCGGTGGGCAGGAGGGCACGGGCCTTCTTCAGGCGCAGGTCATCGCGGTACATCGTGATGTCGAGCGAGCCGACGGGCACCGGGTGGCCCTGGATCTCGGCGAGGCGCGCAGCCACGCGCACGGCGAGCGCGACGCCACGAGTGGGGATCCCCAACAGGACGATGTCATCCGCACCCTTGGTGCGTTCATCGATCTCGTGGGCGATGCGCGAGAGCGCT
>DAHWFQ010000186.1:0-3723 GCA_027324895.1 Actinomycetota bacterium
CCACCGTCGCCATGCGCCGCATCGACGCCGCCGCACATGGCTCCGTGCTCGATGTGCTGCGCAAGCACGACATCCGCATCCTCCCCAACACCGCGGGCTGTCATTCCGCTCGCGAAGCGGTGCTCACCGCGCAATTGGCCCGCGAGGCGCTCGAGACGAACTGGGTGAAGCTGGAGGTGATCGCCGACGATCACACGCTGCTCCCCGACGCGGTCGAGTTGCTCGACGCCGCGGAAACCCTTGTGAATGACGGCTTCATCGTGCTCCCGTACACCACCGATGATCCCATCCTCGCCAGGCGCCTGGAGGCGGTGGGCTGCGCAGCGATCATGCCGTTGGGAGCCCCCATCGGCTCCGGCTTGGGCATCCGCAACCCACATGCGATCTCCATGATCGTGCAGGACGCACGGGTGCCGGTCATCCTCGACGCCGGCATCGGCACGGCGAGTGAGGCCGCGCTGGCCATGGAACTCGGCTGCGCTGCGGTACTGCTCGCGTCCGCGGTCACGCGTGCAGAGCATCCGGCGCTCATGGCCTCAGCGATGAAGCACGCCGTGATCGCCGGGCGCGAGGCGCACCTGGCCGGACGCATTGCGAGACGAGAGTTCGCCATCGCCAGCAGCCCGCTCGAAGGTCGCGCGCTGCGCGATTCGTGAGCCGATTCCACGACAACCCACTTCTACACTGCGATTCATGGCCAGCGATCAACTCATCGGGCGAACGCTCGACGGGCGATATCGCATCGAGTCCCTCATAGCCCGCGGTGGCATGGCCACCGTGTACGCGGCGAGCGACCTGCGCCTCCGCCGCATCGTCGCCGTCAAGGTGATGCACGCTTCGCTCGCCGAGGACCCCGACTTCGTGCACCGCTTCGAACGCGAGGCCCACGCGGCGGCGCAGCTCGCCAACCCGCACGTGGTCGCCGTGCACGACCAGGGTCGGGACGCCGAGACGGGCTCCATCTACCTGGTCATGGAGTTCGTGAGCGGCCGCACGGTGCGGGAGATCATCGCCTCCCGTGGTGTCCTCACACCGGTGCAGGCGCTGGCAGTGCTCGACCCCGTGTTGCAGGCGCTCGCCGCGGCTCACGATGCGGGGTACGTGCACCGTGACGTCAAGCCCGAGAACGTCCTCATCGGTGATGACGGCCGCATCAAGGTCACCGACTTTGGTTTGGCCCGGGCCATCGTCTCCACCTCCTTGAGCGCGGCCACGCAAGGCGTGCTCATCGGCACCGTGGCCTACCTCTCCCCCGAGCAAGTGGAGCGCGGGTTCGCCGATGCCCGCAGCGACGTGTACGGCGCCGGGGTCCTGCTCTACGAGATGCTCACCGGACAGGTACCGCACTCCGGCGAGACTCCGCTCGCCGTCGCCTACCAGCACGTCCACACCGACGTGCCGCCGCCTTCGGCGGTGCGCACCGGCCTGCCCCGCAGCATCGACGATGTCGTCACCCATGCCACCAGGCGCGATCCCTCGCTGCGGTACCAGGACGCCAGGGAGTTCCTCACCGCTGTGCGCTCCACTCGGTCCGCCTTGGACCCCACCTACACGCTGGCCCCCCTGCCCGTGCCCACGGGCGCGATCATCGACCAACCGGAGGCGCTGCCGGTGGAGCCCCGGACGGCCAAGACGGGCCAGCAGAACACCGGCGAACAGCAGCTCTCCCCGTCGCAGCCCGCCGCCCTGCCCCCAGATCCGCCCACGACGGCCAGGGCCCACCGCCGCCGGCGTCGATGGCCAGCGCTGCTCATCATGCTGCTCATGCTGGCCGCCTTGGGCGGCGTGGTCTGGCAGTCCACGGTCGGGTCCCACAGCGATGTGCCGCAGATCCTCGGGATGTCCTTGGCGGATGCCAAGCAGGCGCTCGTCAACGCATCACTGCGGACCACCACCACCCAGGCCTGGAGCAAGACCGTCCCCGAGGGGGACGTCATCGACGCCCAGCCGACACCGGGCATGTCCGTCGAGCACGACACCATCGTGACCCTTGTCATCTCCAAGGGCCCGGAGCGGTATGCCGTGCCGAGCGTGGTCGGGATGGGCGCCACCGATGCGAGAGCGGCGCTCCGCGCCGTCAAGCTCCGACTCGGGGCCACGTCGGCCGTCTACGACGCCAAGGCAGCGCCAGGCACGATCCTCTCCTCCAACCCGGCGGCCGGCCAGATCGCCCAGCCCGGCGACTCGGTCGACATCGTGGTGAGCAAGGGGCCCGCGCCCATCGCCGTGCCGGCGCTCGCGGGGCAACCGCTGGCCACCGCCGAGGCCGCCCTGCAGACGCTGGGATTCACCTGGTCGACCTCCGCCACCTACGACGACCACGCGGCCAGCGGCAATGTCATCCGCTCGACACCGACCGCCGGCAGCTTGCTGCAGCGCGGTGCGAACATCCGCCTGCTCGTGAGCAAGGGGCCGGCCCCGGTCACCGTGCCCGACGTGTTCCGCATGACCCAGGCCAGGGCCGCGGCCGCGTTGAAGTCCGCAGGCCTGCGGGTGTCGGTGCGGAAGTCATCGGGGCGCCTGCTGGACCTGGTGAAGTCGCAGACCCCGGCGGCCGGCGCCGTGGTCGCGCGTGGCACGACGGTGACGATCACGGTCGTCTGACCGTCAGATGACCGTGTTGCCCTCGTGCTCCAGGATGCGCACCTTGGTCTCGCTGCCACCCGTGGCCGAGTAGTTGCCGATGACGCCGTCCGCCCGCACGACGCGATGGCAGGGCACGAAGGGAGCGACGGTGTTGTTCGCCATGGCGCTGCCAGCGGCCCTCGAGGCGTTGCGGTTCCCAGCCATTGCCGCGAGTTGTGCGTAGGAGACGACGTTGCCGGCCTTCACCGATCGCAGCGCCTGCCAGCACCTCTGGCGGAACTCGCCACCCGTCTGCAGGACCGGGACGGCATCGAGCGCATCCGGCGCGCTCCCGTCGCTCCATGCCCGGACGGCGGCAACCACCTGGGCGACGTCGCCCACCGCGACATCCGCCGCCACCACGACGTCCCCAGGTTTGGCCAGCCGGGAGGCCCTCGCGAACTCGGCCCGCACGACGCACCCTCGGATGACGCGTCCCGTCGCCTCGACGCCGAGGGCATCGTCGTCCCAGACGAAGCTCAACGGCCCCACGAACGTCGACACCTCGGTCACAACGCGCATCAGCGCCTCACGAGCATGTCGGCCACGTGGAAGGCGAGTTCGAGTGACTGCTCGCGATTGAGTCTGGGATCGCACGCTGTCTCGTAGCGCTCGCCGACCTGGTGCTCCTGCACGCCCTCGGTACCACCGACGCACTCCGTGACGTCATCGCCCGTGAGTTCGATGTGCATCCCACCGGGATGCGTGCCCAACGCCCGATGCACCTCGAAGAAGCCGATGACCTCGTCGACGACATCGTCGTACACGCGCGTCTTGAAGTGGTCCGAGGTCTCGATGGTGTTGCCGTGCATCGGATCGCAGCACCAGACCACCGGATGCCCAGCCTCGGTGACGGCACGGACAATGGGCGGTAGCGCTTCACGGACCTTGCCATGCCCCATGCGGGTGATGAAGGTGAGCCGGCCCGGGATGCGATCGGGGTTGAGCTCCTCGCACATCTCTAGCGCCTGCTCGACGGTCGTCGTCGGACCGAGCTTGACCCCCACAGGGTTCTTGATCCGGGACACCAGGTCGAGGTGCGCGCCCCCGAGCTGACGGGTGCGCTCGCCGATCCACAGGAAGTGGCCGGAGACGTCG
>DAHWFQ010000189.1:0-4170 GCA_027324895.1 Actinomycetota bacterium
GGTGAGCACGGAGACGCCTCCGAGCACTGCCTGCGCAACGGTGCCGAGCACAGGAATCCAGGTAAGCTGCTTTGCGCGCTTATCGTCACCGAGCGCCAGCAGCACCGAGACCAGCGTCAGTACTGCGACCGTGGCGAGCACGAACGTGAGCGTGCGGTTGCCGAATTCCACGTACTTGTGCCAGGACTGGGCCTGCTGCACGGTCGGCGTGTACGAGCCGGGCGTGCACTGGGGCCAGGTGGGGCAGCCGAGGCCGGAGCCGGTGGCCCGTACGGCCACGCCGGTCACGATGATGCCCGCTTGCACGAGCATGTTCCACAGGGCGAGGCGCGAGACGAATCTGCTCATGCCCGCAGGATATGGGCCGCTCCCCACGGGAGGGCGTGCCCTCGCCGAGGGCATTCGTCGGTTTGCGCCCAGTGACGAATTACGTCACACTTCAGTTGTGAAAATCACTGGAGCGGGATCGCGGGTGGCCAGGCGGCTGCTCGAGCAGGGTCCGGCAACGGCCTCGGTGATCGCTGCCGAATTGGGCCTCACCGCTGCCGCGGTGCGTCGCCACCTCGACGCACTCGAGGACGCCGGTTACCTCGCGGTGCACGAGGAAGCGCCCTTCGGGCCACGCGTCGCGCATCGACGGGGTCGGGGCCGCCCGGCCAAGATCTACGCCCTCACCGCCGTCGGCCGCGATGCCTTCGAGCAGGTGTACGACGACATCGCCATTGGCGCCCTGCGCTTCATGGCCGCGCACGATGCCGGGCACCTGGTGGCCGACTTCGCGCAACAGCGCAGCGGTTTCTTCGAGCAGCGCTACGCCGCTGCCCTGGATGGTGTCCCCCTGGAGGAACGCGCTGCGAAATTGGCCGCGCTGCTCTCGGCCGACGGCTTCGCTGCGAATGTGCAGCAGGGCCCCGGTGACTCCGTCCAACTCTGCGAGCATCACTGCCCGATGGCGCATGTGGCTGCGGAGTTCCCGGAGTTCTGCGATGCCGAGCAGGCCAGCTTCTCCCGCCTGCTCGGAGTCCACACCGTGCGCATCTCCACCATGGCCTCGGGAGCCGAGATCTGTACCACACACGTGCCGAACCTGCAGCACGCATGACCACCGCCACGATCACCACTGCTGCACCGAATCGAAGGATGTGAACCAATGACCGCGTCCATGGAAGAACACCTGTCCGGCATCGGCACCTATGAGTACGGCTGGCGCGACACTGACACCGCCGGCACCAATGCGCGGCGCGGTCTCAACGAGGACGTGGTGCGTGACATCTCGGCCAAGAAGAGCGAGCCGCAGTGGATGCCCGACCTGCGGCTCAAGGGCCTGCGCCTGTTCGACAAGAAGCCGATGCCGTCGTGGGGCAGTGACCTCTCGGGGATCGACTTCGACAACATCAAATACTTCGTGCGTTCCACGGAGAAGCAGGCGACTTCCTGGGAGGAGCTGCCTGATGACATCAAGCTCACCTACGACCGACTCGGCATCCCGGAGGCGGAGAAGCAGCGCCTGGTGGCGGGCGTTGCCGCGCAGTACGAGTCCGAGGTCGTCTACCACAAGATCCGCGAGGACCTCGAGGAACAGGGCGTCATCTTCCTCGACACCGACACGGCGCTGCGGGAACAGGAGGCACTCTTCAAGGAGTACTTCGGGACCGTCATCCCGGTTGGCGACAACAAGTTCGCGTCCCTGAACACCGCGGTGTGGTCCGGCGGCTCGTTCATCTACGTGCCGAAGAACGTGCACGTCGACATCCCGCTGCAGGCCTACTTCCGCATCAACACCGAGAACATGGGGCAGTTCGAGCGCACGCTCATCATCGTCGACGAGGGTGCGTACGTGCACTACGTCGAGGGCTGCACCGCCCCCATCTACTCGTCCGACTCCCTGCACTCCGCGGTGGTCGAGATCATCGTCAAGAAGGGCGGCCGCTGCCGCTACACGACGATCCAGAACTGGTCGAACAACGTGTACAACCTGGTGACGAAGCGCGCGGTGGCCCACGAGGACGCCACCATGGAGTGGATCGACGGCAACATCGGATCCAAGGTCACCATGAAGTACCCCGCGGTCTGGCTCACCGGTGAACGCGCGCGCGGCGAGACGCTCTCCATCGCATTCGCAGGCGAGGGGCAGCATCAGGACGCCGGTTCCAAGATGGTGCATGCGGCGCCGAACACGTCCTCCACCATCATCTCGAAGTCCGTGGCACGGGGCGGCGGACGCACGTCCTACCGCGGTCTGGTGCAGATCCTCGAGAACGCCCCCGGATCGCGCAGCACCGTGAAGTGCGATGCCCTGCTCATCGATGACATCTCACGCTCGGACACCTACCCCTATGTGGACGTCCGCGTCGATGACGTGTCGATGGGCCATGAGGCGACGGTCTCGAAGGTCAGTGAGGACCAGCTCTTCTACCTCATGTCGCGCGGCCTGACCGAGGACGAGGCGATGGCCATGATCGTGCGGGGCTTCGTCGAACCCATCGCTCGTGAGCTGCCCATGGAGTACGCCTTGGAGCTCAACCGTTTGATCGAACTGCAGATGGAAGGCGCTGTCGGCTGATGGGCATCACGGACACACCGAAGCAGGACCACGCACTCGACCTCTCCGGGTTCGCATTGATGGACGTGCCGGTTCCCACCGGACGCGAGGAGGAGTGGCGCTTCACACCGCTCAAGCGGCTCCGTGGGCTGCACGAACTCACAGCCGCCCCAGCCACGACGGCGTTCAACGTGTCGACGGTGGACGGGGTGACGGTCGATGTCGCGCCGTTACAGGTCAACGACTTCCCAGCGACGGATCGCATCGCGGTGGCCGCCTCGGCCCTGGCGTCGAGCACCACCGTGGTCTCGGTCGCCCAGGATCGCGTCTTCCATGATCCCATCCTCGTGAGCGCGTCCTCGGACGGCCTCAGCGTCGGGCGCCTGCGCATCGAGGTGGGTGCCTACGCCAGGTGCACGGTGGTGCTCGACCTGGCCGGTTCCGGGACCCAGGCCACCGTGGTCGATGTCCATGCGGGTCCGGGCTCCGATGTCACGTTCGTCCATGTGGCCGACGGGGATCGGGACCAGGTGCAGGCAGGCCAGGACCACCTGCGCATCGGGCGTGACGCCTCGGTACAGCATGTGGCGGTGACGCTAGGCGGCGACCTGGTGCGGCTGGTCACGACCGTGCGCTATGAGGCTCCTGGGGGCAAGGCCGAGGCGCTCGGCGTGTTCTTCACCGACTCCGGCCAGCACCATGAGCACCGCCTGTTCGTCGACCACGCGCAGCCGCACTGCTCGTCGAACGTTGCGTACAAGGGCGCCCTGCAGGGCGATGGCGCACATGCGGTGTGGGTCGGTGACGTGCTCATCCGCGCCGCAGCGGAGGGCACCCAGACCTACGAGAGGAACCGCAACCTGCTGCTCACCACGGGCGCGCGCGCGGACTCCATCCCCAACCTGGAGATCGAGACCGGCAACGTGATCTCGGCAGGGCACGCATCGGCCACCGGCCGCTTCGACGAGGAGCAGATGTTCTACCTCCTCTCGCGGGGCATCCCCGACGTCGAGGCCAAGCGCCTGGTCGTGCGCGGCTTCATCAACGACCTCGTGCAGCGCATCCCGGTGCCGGAGCTGCGGGAACGGCTGCTGCGCCGCGTGGAGACACGACTGGGCGCGCATGATCCGCGGTTCGACTTCGACGACGAGCAGGCGGGTGCCTGATGGCGACCATCGCGCTTGCCCCCCTGGACGCCATCGCCGATGGCAAGGCGCTCCGCGTCGAACACGACTTCCTCGACTTCGTGATCGTCCGCACCGGCTCCGAGGTGTATGCCCTCGAGGACCGCTGCTCCCATGGCGACATCCCGCTATCGGAGGGCGAGGTGGACGGCTGCTTCATCGAGTGCTGGCTCCACGGCTCGACCTTCGACCTCCGCACCGGCATCCCCGCATCGCCTCCGGCGGCGAGCCCGGTCAAGACCTTTCCCGTGACCATAAGTGAAGTTGACGGAACACCGACGGTGTTCGTCGAGATTGGATGAGCATGAGCACCTTGGAGATCCGCGACCTTGAAGTGCGCGTGCACACCGAGACCGGCCCGAAGGACATCCTGAGGGGCGTGAACCTGACGATCCGCGCCGGTGAGACGCACGCCATCATGGGCCACAACGGTTCCGGCAAGTC
>DAHWFQ010000207.1:0-2284 GCA_027324895.1 Actinomycetota bacterium
CGCCCGCGGTCCACTCCGGGTCCTCGAGCGCGGCCGTGCCGATGTTCACACGCCGACAGCCGGTGGCGAGGGCAGCGCGCAGCGATTCGTCATCACGGATGCCTCCGCTCATCTCGACCTTGACGTCGAGGCGCCCGACGACCTCGGCGAGCAGGTCCTGGTTGCTCCCTCGCCCGAAGGCGCGATCGAGGTCGACCAGGTGGATCCACTCGGCGCCGGCCGCCTGCCAGGCGAGGGCAGCGGCCAGCGGGTCGCCGTAGGCGGTCTCACTCCCCGCCGCACCCTGGACCAGACGCACCGCCTGGCCGTTCGCGACGTCGACCGCAGGCAGCAGCTCCAGATGGGTCATGACTTCCTCACCGATGCCACCCAGTTGCTCAACACGCGAGCACCGGCGTCACCACTCTTCTCGGGATGGAATTGGGTTGCACAGAGCGGGCCGTTCTCGATGGCCGCGATGAAGGGCTGGCCGTACTCGCACCAGGTGACGAGCGGCGCGGACTGGCGCTCCGCGTGCTGCTCGAATCTCCATGTGCGCACGCCGAAGGAGTGCACGAAGTAGAAGCGCTCGTCCTCCACGCCCTCGAAGAGCATGCTGCCCGACGCCGGGGTCACGGTGTTCCACCCCATGTGTGGCAGCACCGGAGCGGGGAGCTCGTCCACCACGCCCGGCCATTCCGCGATGCCCGCCGTGTCGACGCCATGTTCTACCCCGTGCTCGAACATGATCTGCATGCCGACGCAGATGCCAAGCACCGGCCGTCCTCCAGCCAGGCGGCGGTCGATGATGCGGTCGCCGTGGACAGCCAACAGGCCCTGCATGCAGGCCGCGAAGGCCCCCACGCCGGGCACCACCAGTCCGTCCGCCTCCATGGCGATGCGCTCATGGGGCGTCACGATGACGTTGGCGCCAGCGCGCGCTATCGCGCGTTCCACGGAGCGGAGATTGCCGGAACCGTAGTCGAGGACTGCGATCGTCGTCATGCGTCGCCGAGGACGCCCTTGGTGGACGGCACGCCCACCGTGCGCGGATCGAGGGTGCAGGCATCGCGAAGTGCACGCGCCACCGCCTTGAACTGCGCCTCGACGATATGGTGCGAGTTGCGGCCGCTCAGCACGCGCACGTGCAGGCAGATCTGCGCCGCACTGGCGATGGACTCCCAGATGTGCTGCGTCATGGTGGTGTCGTAGGTGCCGATCAACTCGACCAGCGCCGGCTCCTCGTGCACCATGTAGGGCCGTCCTGAGACATCCACGGCCACCTGCACCAGCGCCTCGTCCAACGGCACCAACGAGTTCGCGAAGCGGCGGATACCCGCCTTGTCACCCAGCGCCTGGCGCAGGGCCTGACCCAAGGCGATTGCCGTGTCCTCGATGGTGTGGTGCGAGTCGATGTGCAGGTCGCCCGTCGTGCGCACGGTCAGGTCGAAGCCACCATGCTTGCCGAGCTGCTCGAGCATGTGGTCATAGAACCCGATGCCCGTGCTGATGCTGCACACACCGGTACCGTCCACATCGAGTTCGACGAAGACGCTGCTCTCCTTCGTCGTCCGTTCCACCTTGCCGACTCGTGTCATCGCCAACCCACCTTCACCAGTGCCTGCTTGAACTCTTCCATCTCCGACGGGGTGCCGATGCTCACGCGCAGGAACCCCTCCGGCCCGACCTCGCGCACGAGCACACCCTCGGCGAGGATCGCCTCCCACTGGGCATGGCGGTCGGTGAACTTGCCGAACATCACGAAGTTGGCATCCGAGGGCGTTGTCTCGTAACCCGTCTCATCGAACCAGGCCACGAGGGAATCGCGCTCCTCTCGGATGAGCTTCACCTGCGTCTGCAACTCGTGCGTGTGCTGCAGCGCGGTGATGGCCACGGCCTGCGTGAGCGACGACAGGTGGTACGGCAGTCGCACGATGCGCAACGCATCGACGACGTCCTCGTGTGCCACGAGGTAGCCCACGCGCGCACCGGCGAATCCGAAGGCCTTGCTCATGGTGCGGGTGACGATCAGTCGTGGGTTGGCCCCAACCAGGGCCACTGCCGAAGCCATGCAGGGACGTCGGAATTCGGCGTACGCCTCGTCCACGACCACCATGCCGTCGAATGCGTCGAGCACTGCCACGACCACATCGAGGTCCATCGCGGTGCCCGTCGGGTTGTTCGGCGAGGCCAGGAACACGACATCAGGCTTGACGGATGCAACGGCTTCCGCGGCCCGCTTCGCGTCCAGCGTGAAGTCCTGGTTGCGCGGCAGCGTGACGAACTCGGTGAAGGTGTTGCGCGC
>DAHWFQ010000208.1:0-3671 GCA_027324895.1 Actinomycetota bacterium
CCACCGGGCCCTCATGCAGGCGGCGCGCGCCGAGCTCGGCGCAGGCGGCACCCTGGTCACCACCGTGTTCGTGAATCCCGCGCAGTTCGGGCCCAACGAGGACTTCGAGCAGTACCCGCGCACCTTGGAGGCGGACGTCGACCTGTGCCGTGCCAACGGCGTGGACGCGGTGTTCGCCCCGGAGGTGGACGAGGTCTACCCGGCTGATGAGGAGGTCAAGGACTACGAGCCCGGACCGTTGGCCACCGAACTCGAGGGCGCGGCGCGACCCGGTCACTTCGCGGGCGTGCTCAAGGTGGTGTCGCGCCTGCTGCAGCTCACCGACGCCGACGTGACGTTCTTCGGCGAGAAGGACTTCCAGCAGCTCACCCTCGTGCGTCGCCTCGTGCAGGTCGAACCCCGCCTCGCCAAGTGCCGGGTCGTCGGCGTTCCCATCCAGCGCGACGCTGACGGGCTCGCCCTGTCGTCCCGGAACCGCTACCTGAGCGACGAGCAGCGCCAGCAGGCGCTCGCCATCCCCGAGACCATCGCGCTGGTGCGACGCCTGTGCGAGGACGGGCTGGACGCCGCCCAGGCCGCACGCATCGGCCGGGGCTTTCTGGCCACCTCGCCGGGCATCACCGTCGACTACGTCGTCGTGCGCTCGGTGGGACTCGGGCCGCAACCGCTCGAGGGCGAGGGACGAGTGCTCATCGCAGCGCGCGTCGGGGGCACCCGCTTGCTGGACAATGGCCCCGTGATGGTGAAGCCGAACGCAGCCCAGGATCCGAGCAACGCATGAAGATCGTGCCGCGCCTGAGCGCAACCGAGCCCGGCTGGTTCGCCGAGGCGGACGTCGTCGTCGTGGGCTCCGGCATCGCCGGCCTGACCACCGCGATCCGCGCCCGCAATGCCGGTCGCCGCGTCATCCTCGTCACCAAGGATGTCGTCGACGCCGGCTCCACCCGTTGGGCCCAGGGCGGAATCGCGGCCGCCCTCGACCCCTCGGACTCCGCGGACGAGCACTTCCGCGACACCATGGTTGCGGGCGCCGGGCTGTGCAGCGAACGCGCGGTGCGCGCACTCGTCAACGAGGGACCGGGTGCCATCCGGACGCTCATCGGCCTGGGGGCACAGTTCGACAAGACGGCCTCCGGTGAACTTGCGCTCACTCGCGAGGGTGGCCACCACCGCGATCGCATCATCCACGCAGGCGGCGATGCCACGGGCGCCGAGGTCTCCCGCGCACTGGTGGCAGCGGTCGAGAAGATCCGCGACGTCGAACTCATCGAGCACGCGCTGGCCCTCGACCTGCTCACCGACGCCACGGGCGCGGTCCAGGGGCTCACGCTCCACGTGATGGGCGAGGGCCGACGGGACGGCGTCGGCGCTGTACTGGCGCCTGCCGTCGTCATCGCCACCGGCGGCATCGGCCAGGTGTTCTCGCAGTCCACGAACCCGCGGGTTGCCACGGGCGACGGCATCGCGCTCGCGCTGCGGGCCGGTGCGCTGGTGACGGACGTCGAGTTCGTGCAATTCCACCCGACTGTCCTGTACACGGGCCCGCACGCCAAGGGACAGCAGCAGTTGGTGTCCGAGGCCGTCCGCGGTGAGGGCGCCAAGCTCCTCGATGCATCGGGCCAGCGCTTCATGGAGGGCGTGCATCCGCTTGCTGAGCTGGCGCCGCGTGACGTCGTCGCCAAGGCCATCCAGCGTCGCATGCGCGCCGAGGGCTCCCGGCACGTGTGGCTCGACGGGCGCCACATCGGCGACCGCTGGCCCTCGCGCTTCCCCACCATCTTCGACGCCCTCATGGCCGAGGGCATCGATCCCCGCGATGCGCTCATCCCGGTGGCGCCGGCGCAGCACTACCACTCGGGTGGTGTGCACACCGACCTGGTCGGCCGCACCACGGTGTCGGGGCTGTACGCGTGCGGCGAGGTGGCCGGCACGGGTGTGCACGGAGCCAATCGGCTGGCCTCCAACTCGCTGCTCGAGGGTCTGGTGTTCGCCGAGCGCATCGGGCGTGAACTGGAGCGGGAGCTGCCCCAGCGTCGCGATCCCCTGCCCAGCACTGTCACACCGGGTGTGCTCAGCTCGACCGCCCGCTCCGTCATCCAGTCATCGATGACGGAAGGCGCCGGTGTGCTGCGCTCCGGCGACTCGCTGTCGATCACCCGCTCCGTGCTCGACTCCATGACCCTGAACCTCGCATCCGAGTTGAACTCCGACGCCTGGGAGACGACGAACATCCAGGCTGCGGCGGGCGCCATCGCCTTCGCATCGGCCGTGCGCACGGAGACGCGCGGCTCGCACTGGCGTGAGGACTTCCCGGACACGGACGACGAGCATTGGCGCGTCCGCGTCACCGTACGCATGAACCCCGACGGCAGCCTGTCCCACGGCCGGCTAGGAGTAGACGAATGAGCGCCCTTCTCAACAGCACGATCGCCCACGCCCTGGCGGCGTCCGGACTCGACGCCTCCTCGGTCGTCGATCTGGTGCGGCGCACCATCGCCGAGGACCTCGACAACGGCGTCGACGTCACCTCTGAGGCAACCGTGCCCGCGCAGCAGCGCTCCACGCTCGGCCTGGTCGCGCGGCAGGTGGGCGTGACAGCCGGCGTGTGGGTGGCGGCGGCCGTGTTCGACCTGGTGAGCGAGGGTGACGCCAGTTCCGAGGTGCGCATCGCCGACGGCACCGAGGTGCGACCCGGGGATGTCATCATCTCCATCACCGGCCGCACCCGGGACCTGCTGGTCGGTGAGCGCACGGCGTTGAACTTCTTCGGCCACCTCTCCGGCGTCGCCAGCGCGACACATGCCTGGGCCGTGCAGTTGCAGGGGACGGGTGCCCGCGTGCGCGACACCCGCAAGACCACGCCCTTGCTGCGCGCACTGGAGAAGTACGCCGTCCGCTGCGGCGGTGGCGTGAACCACCGCATGTCGCTGTCGGACGCTGCGTTGGTGAAGGACAACCACATCGTGGCGGCGGGTGGCGTGCGCCAGGCCTTCGAGGCCGTGCGCGCCAGGTTCCCGGGTCTGCTCGTCGAGGTGGAGGTGGACAACAACGGGCAACTGCGCGAGGTGCTCGATGCGGGTGCCGACCTGGTGCTGCTCGACAACTACACGCTCGAGCAGATGCGCGAGGCGGTGGCCCTCAACCAGGGGCGCGCGATCCTGGAGGCGTCGGGTGGACTCACCATCGGGGACGCGTCGGCCGTCGGCGCGACCGGCGTGCAGTACATCTCGGTGGGCGCGCTCACCCACTCGGCCCACGTGCTCGACATCGGCGCGGACCTGCGGGCCCTCTGATGCTGCTCGCCATCGACGTCGGCAACACGAACACCGTCTACGGGCTCTTCGATGACGAGGAACTCCTGCATTCGTGGCGTGTGCGCACGGATGGCAACGAGACGGCGGACGAGATCGCGCTCAAGATGCGCGGGCTGCTGGCCGACGCACCGGCCATCACCGGTGTCGCGCTCTGCTCGACGGTACCGCGCGTGCTGCGCGAGATGCGCACGGTGCTCACCAGCTACTTCAGCGATGTACCGCACGTCATCGTGGAGCCGGGCGTGAAGACCGGCGTCCCCATCCTCACGGACAACCCGAAGGAGGTGGGCGCCGATCGCATCGTGAACACGCTTGCGGCCTACGTGCTGTACGGCGGCCCCTCGATCGTCGTCGACT
>DAHWFQ010000211.1:0-8265 GCA_027324895.1 Actinomycetota bacterium
GGCCCGCGGCAGGGCGAATCCGCGCTCCTGCTCCAGCACATAGGCGACGCCGCCCTTGCCCGACTGGCTGTTGATGCGGATCACCGCGTCGTAGGTGCGGCCGACGTCGGTCGGGTCGATCGGCAGGTAGGGCACCTCCCACTCGCCGCTGTTGCTCTGCGCCATGGCCTTCAGGCCCTTGTTGATGGCGTCCTGGTGCGAGCCGGAGAAGGCGGTGTACACGAGGTCGCCGCCGTAGGGGGCGCGTTCGGGGACGGGGATCTGTTGCAGTACTCGACCGTCCGTCGCACCTCGTCGATGTTCGAGAAGTCGATCTGCGGGTCGATGCCCTGGCTGAACAGGTTGAGCCCGAGCGTCACCAGGTCGACGTTGCCGGTGCGCTCGCCGTTGCCGAACAGGCAGCCCTCGATGCGGTCTGCACCCGCGAGGTAGCCGAGCTCGGCGGCGGCCACACCGGTGCCGCGGTCGTTGTGCGGGTGCAGGGAGATGATGACGTTCTCGCGATTCGCGACGTTGCGGTGCATCCACTCGATGGAGTCGGCGTACACGTTCGGCATCGCCATCTCCACGGTGGCGGGCAGGTTGAGGATGGCCTTGCGGTCACTGCTCGGCTGCCAGATATCCGTGACGGCGTTGCACACCTCGACGGCGAAGTCCAGCTCGGTGCCCGTATACGACTCGGGCGAGTACTCGAAGTAGATGTCGGTGTCGGACTTCATGCGGTCCGCGTACTTCATCACGAGTTCGGCGCCGCTGATGGCGATGTCCTTGATGCCGGCGCGATCCAGCCCGAACACCACCCGCCGCTGCAGCACCGAGGTCGAGTTGTAGACGTGCACGATGGCCTGCTTGGCACCCTCGATCGACTCGTAGGTGCGCTCGATGAGGTGCTCCCGGGCCTGGGTCAGCACCTGGATGACGACGTCATCCGGGACCAGGTCCTTCTCGATGAGCTCGCGGACGAAGTCGAAGTCCATCTGCGAAGCGGACGGGAAGCCGACCTCGATCTCCTTGTAGCCCATGTCGACGAGCAGCTTGAACATCTTCTTCTTGCGGCCCGGCGTCATGGGGTCGATGAGGGCCTGGTTGCCGTCGCGCAGGTCCACGGCGCACCAGCGGGGCGCCTGGGTGACGCGCCTGCCGGGCCAGGTGCGGTCCTCGAGCACGATGGGGATGAAGGGTTGGTAGCGCTCGTGCTTCATTGGTGAAGGCTGCTGCGCGTTGCGTGCGGCGTACGGTCGGATGTCGGTCATGGGTTCCTCTTGTCGGTTGGGGCGGGGCTTCCCGGCATGCCAACAACCCGCGACGAGGGGGCCGGTCAGGCCTCGCCGCGGCGACGAAGGAGGAGCCGCACGTTCGACATGGTCCGCTCAGGATACGGGACGAGGACGGCGCCGTGCCACCGGGCGCCGCGGCTTGCCCCGGCGAGTGGCGCCAACGGAGCACTTCAAGCGGGCCGCGAGCAGCCACTGCGCGGTGCAAGCGGCCGTCGGGTGGTCAGGCCAGCGATTGCACGTCAGCGAAGGGTGCCGTGCGGCGATCGCCGCCGAAGCAACGGCCGCTGCCCTCCTCCCAGCCCGGGTCGCCCTCGCGGATGAACTCCACCCAGGCCGTGTGCATCTCATCGGCCAACGCCTGTGGTTGACCCGCGCCGAGCACCTTCACGGCGTGTGCGTCCCGCAGGCAGTTCCACGTGAACGGCAGTTCCAGGCAGTGCCCGGACATCCCCGTGACGGAACTCCGTTGCTGGAAGTCGTAGAGCCACGTGGGTGCACCGCCCGCTCGCCGGGCATCGGCGATGCGCAGGGCATTGCGACGGAACATCACCGCGGTGGCCACGCGACCGATCGGGTCAGGGCTGCCGTTCTCCAACTGCGCCAACGCATATTCGCGGAGGCGAGGTTCGAAGTGGACGCCCGCGAGCCACTCGCGCACCTTGGCCGCGGGCGGTGCCATGGACGGCATCATGAACTCATCGGCCGTGGCGCCGACCAGCAGCTCCACGTGGTTGTTGAAGCCGCCACGCCAGGCGTCGAAGGGCGCCACGGGCAGCGTGTCGGCATCGAGCGCCGGTCCCCAGTCCATCGTCACCTCACACACGGCGGTGGGCTCGGTGACGAGCCGACCCACCATGGGAGCGATGCCGGCCCCGTCGCGCATCTGCGCGAACTGATGGTCGAGCACCTCGTCCTTGGACAGCGCCGACCATCCGGAGATGGTCGGTTCGACACCGGCCCTGGCCGCGAAGGCGCGACCCATGGCCTCGTGCTCGGCCGCCGTTGGTGCGCCGATGACCGCGGAGTGCGCGATCACGCGATGGAAGAGTCCCTGCGCCGCAGGCATGGAAAGCAGCGACAGCACCGCGCCACCGCCTGCCGATTGGCCACTGATCGTGACGTCCTGGGGGTTGCCGCCGAAGGCCGCGATGTTGTCACGCACCCATTCGAGCGCGCAGACCATGTCGAGCAGACCGCGGTTCCGCGGCGCGTCGGCGATCCAGCCGAAGCCCTCGAAGCCGAGGCGATAGGCGATGGTGACGACGACGATGTTGTCGCGGTTGTAGGTGGCGCCGTCGAACCACGAGCCCGCATGGGAGCCCGAGACGTAGCCGCCGCCGTGGATGTACACATGCACGGACAGCCGCGCCGACGGATCGGCGATGGGCGTGAACACATTGAGGTTCAGGATGTCCTCGCCCGCGATGATGGGCTCGGGGATGGTGGTGGCGGGGTAGGGCGATCGACGCTGCGGCGTGGCGCCGTACTCGGTGGCATCACGCACGTCCGACCACACCCCGCGACGCACGGGCGCTTGGAAGCGGCGCTCCCCCACCGGTACCTCGGCGAAGGGAATCCCCAGGAATGCCAACGATCCCGGCCGTTCGATTCCGGCCACCGCACCGCAGGGTGCGTGGACGATGGGCGTTGTCATGTTCGGACTCCGATCGTTGATGCGTGTGAGGGCAATGTTCCCGCGTGCCGGTGCGCTAGGTGGTGGCGACCCCGGCGGCGATCCTGCCGAGCCAGGCGAGGCTGGGCTTCGGACTGCGCACGAAGCTCGATCGATCCACCGCGATGAGTCCGAAGGTGGGCAGGAAGCTGCCCCACTCGTAGTTGTCGAGCAGTGACCAGTGCAGGTAGCCGAGCCCCTGGGCTCCGGCGGCGATCGCTGCCTCCATGCCCTGCAGCGCACCCGTGGTGTAGGCGATGCGGCGCACATCGTCATCGGTCGCGATGCCGTTCTCGGTCACGAGCAGGGGGATGCCCGCCAGGGCCCACAGTCGTTCGAGGTTGATGCCGAGCGCATCGGGGCGGTAGGCCCAACCCGTCAACGTGTTGTCGGGCGACTGCGGATGCGGCACCGGGCCGTCGGCGTCGACCGGCTGCGAGGTGTAGCTCTGGACGCCGATGAAGTCATCACCCGCACTCCATGCGAGGTAGGCGCCCTCCCAGGCGTGGAAGACCTCGTCGAACCTGGCCCGGTTGCCAGGCGTCGGCGTGAAGGCCTGGCAGGCGATCGCCCAGCCGACCTTGGCCCGGGTGCGCTCGCGCAGCACGGCGACCGCAGCCCGGTGCACGGCACCGATGCGTCGGGCGAAGGCGAGGCTGGGCATCGGCAGTTGTGCCATGGCGACGGTCGCCGTGTCCGGCGTCGGATCGGCGTCATCTCCGTGCAGGTGGTCGAAGAGCGCGAGGATGTTGGGCTCGTTGATGGTGACCACCCATCTGACATCGCCGAGTGCCTCGCAGCAGAAGGCCACGTAGGCGGCGAAGCGGTCGATGGCATCCGCTCGCTTCCAGCCCCCGGATTCGGCGAACCAGCGTGGTGTCGTGAAGTGGTGCAGGGTGATCACCGGCTCCACGCCACGTTCGTGGCAGGCGTCGATCATGTCGCGGTAGTGCAGCAGCTCGGCGCGCGAGAACGCTCCCTCCGCCGGCTCGAGGCGCGCCCACTCGAAGCTGAACCGATAGGCGTTCAGGCCGGCGTCGGCGAGTAGCGCGATGTCGTCGCGATAGCGATGGTAGGAGTCACAGGCATCACCGCTCGCCTCGCGGATGCGGGCGCCCCGCGGCTCGGCATGCTCCATGGCCCAGAAGTCGGAGTTGACGTTGTTGCCCTCGATCTGATGGGCGGCCGTGGAGGCGCCCCAGAGGAATCCCTCCGGCACCGGGGTCATCGTCCTGCCTTTCGTGGTCTGCGGGAACGGTCGACGGCGTGGGTGCGGGTGCGCACTCAGGCCTGCTCGATGAAATCGGCCATGACCTCGATGGAGTGGAGGGCTGATGGCAAGCCGGGGATGTTGAGGTGACCGTGGGGGACGCCGTGCTCGAGCACGCAGGTCACGTCGCAGCCCACGGCGTAGAGGTCCTCCGCGAGGCGCTCCCCGGACGCCCGCAGGCTGTCGTACTCGCAGTTGAGGATGAGCGTGCGGGGGAAGCCCGAGAGGTCACCGTCCCCGGGCCAGGCATAGGGGATGGCAGTTTGGTTCCCGCCGACATAGTTGGTGTGCAGCGCCTCCATGAGCGCCGGGGGGAAGGTGAGCCGGGCCGGGACCTGGGTCAGGACCGCCTGGAATTCCCTGCTCCCCGCCGGCATGACGGCATGCACCGCAGGGTAGATGAGGAGCAGGGACGCCGGCACCGCAGCCCCCTCGTCACGGGCCCGCTGCGCCGCGGCCGCAACCAGGTTGGCACCAGCGCTGGCCCCGCCGAGTGTGCGCGTACCGGGGAATCCCGCCGAGTCCTGGCTGAGCCAGGTCCAGGCCGCGTACACGTCGTCCAGGCAGATCGGGTGATGCGCACCGGCCACGGCCTTGCGGTAGTCCACGGACACGACGACGTTCCCGCGGGCACAGACCTCACGGCTCACCGCATCGGCCTCCGGCATGTCGAGGTCGCCGAAGACGAAGCCCCCGCCATGGACCCACATGAAGGTATGTGCCGGCGTGGCCCCGCGCGGCCGGTACACGCGCGCGGCGACGGGACCTCGGGGGCCGGGGATCGACAACTCCTGCAGCTCGACGTCGGGCGCCGCGTAGCCTCGCACCGGGGCATCCCACTGCTCCAGGCGGGCGAGCACCTCCGGCGCCTCGGCGGTGGCGAAGTCCGGCGCCGCCAAGCCCTCGACGAGGTGGAGGCGATCGGCGAGGACCGGAGCCCATTCCAGCGTCATGTTCTCGATCCGTTCCTTGGGTGGGACGCGTCAGCGACTGCCGTCGACGCCTTCATAGCTGAGGTAGTCGAAGGCGACGGTGCCCTCGTTGGCAACCAGGCCGAAGGCCCGCCCCACGAACGACTCACCGGTCTCGGCGCAGAGGTAGCGGCCGTCGAACCTGAACAGCTCGACCTCGCGCTCGCCCTCCAGATAGCCCACGATCACCTTGTCCGGCCCGTAGCTCGCCATGCCCGAGGAGCCCGGTTCCGTGGTACGGATGAACAGGGTCACGATGTCACCGTCGAACGGCACCTGTTCCGTGATGGCGAGTTCGTGCAGGTGCACACGCGCGCTGATGACGCCGGCACCAGCCACCACGTCGACGAACTGGTGCTCGTCGATGCGCAGCGCCAAGCCACCCACACCCTCGAACACATCGGCCCGGGTGGTGATGAGGACGTGCTCGTGACGCTGTCGCTGCCCGACGAAGACCGGGCGGAGGTCGGCCATGGTGGTGCCCTCCCCCTCCAAGGTCAGCCAGCCGGGTCGCGCCGTGAGGCTCGAGACTTCGTGCGGGAAGCGGCGGATGCCCAACCACGACGGCGCGAGTGCGGCCCCGTCGAAGTCGTCGCGCTCGGTCCACTGGGGAGCGGGGTCGCTGAGGATGACCGGGTCGACGACGGGCCAGCCGTCCTCCCAGGCCAGGTTGGTCGCGAAGGTTTCGCGGCCCATGGGCGAGAAGGCGCGGGTGCCGCTGCGCGTGCGCATGCCGAGGCAGATCATCACCCACTCACCCTGAGGCGTCTGCACGAGATCGCCGTGTCCGGTGTTCTGGATGGGACGGTTCGTGGAGCGCGCGGAGAGCACGGGATTGCGCGGACAGCCCTCGAAGGGGCCCATGGGCGAGCTGGAGCGCGCGATGGAGACGCAGTGCCCGCGCTCGGTGCCTCCCTCCGCGATCATGAGGTACCAGTAGGCGCCGATGCGGTACAGGTGCGGTGCCTCGGGGAACATGAGGCCGGTGCCGAACCACAACGAGCGCGGCTGCTCGAGCACCTCGCCGGTGTACGGATCCACCCGCACCTGCTGGATGCCCATGTGCTGGTAGCCGCCGCTGATCTCCCCCGATGCGACCATGAGGCCGGAGAAGGTGAGGTAGCAGGTGCCGTCCTCGTCCCAGGTCAGGTCGGGGTCGATGCCCTGGACCTCCTGGAACTGCACGGGGTCCGACCAGGGGCCCGCCGGATCGGCAGCGGTGAAGACGACGCATCCCTGTCCGACAACGGTGATGACCAGCCAGAACCTGCCGTCATGGAAGCGGAGCGTGGGTGCCCACGCGCCCAGACCGGTTGCGACGCCTGCAACGTCCAACTGGCCCGGGCGCGTGGCCACGTTCCCGATCAACTGCCACGAGCGGAGATCTTGGCTTCTGTAGATCGGGATCCCTGGCAGGTACTCGAAACTCGAGGTTGCCAAGAAGTAGTCGCTGCCCACCCGGACGATGCTCGGGTCCGGGTTGAAGCCCGACAGGACCGGGTTGTGCAGTTCCATGGTCGTCCCTAGTGGCTTGCCGCGGCTGCAGCCAATGCGCGTCGCTCTTCGCGTCGCTTGGCCTGCAGGGTCGGGTGGGGCACCGGCGCCGCCATCATGAGCCGCTTGGAGTACTCATGCTGCGGGTGCGAAGTCACCTGGTCCCCGTCGCCCCATTCCACGATCTCGCCGTGGTACATGACCGCGACCCGGTGGCTCACATGGCGCACCACTGCGAGGTCGTGGGACACGGACAGGTAGGCCACACCGGTGCGCTCCTGGATCTCCAGGAAGAGATCCAGCACGCGCTCCTGCGTCGAGAGGTCCAACGCCGAGACCGGCTCGTCGGCCACGATGAGCTTGGGATCCAGGGCGAGCGCGCGGGCAATGGCGATGCGCTGTCGCTGCCCACCGGAGAACTCGCGCGGGCGGCGCTCACCGGCGTCAGCGGGCAGGGCCACCGCGTCGAGCAGGTCCTTCACCCGCTTGCGGGCCTCGGCGCGCCCGATGCCCTGTGCCAGCACCGGCTCGGAGAGGATCTGCTCGATGCTCATCGACGGGTTCAGCGACGTGTACGGGTCCTGGAACACCACCTGCATGTCGCGGGCGATGACCTTGCGCTCGGCGCGGTCCGCGTGGGCGATGTCCTTGCCCTCGAAGATGATCTCGCCTGCGGTCACCGGAGCGAGGCCGAGGATGGCGCGACCGAGCGTGGTCTTGCCACAACCGGACTCGCCCACCAGACCTACGGTCTCGCCGGGACGGATGTCGATGGAGACACCCTTGAGCGCCTTGAACCCGTGACGACCCAGCTTCTTGCCGTGGTACGTCACCTCGACGCCCTTCACGTCCAGCAGCAGTTCAGCCATCACGCACCCACCTTCTGCGCCGGGGCGACGTAGGCGCCGCGTGCCGGACCGTGTTCGTCGAGGATGGCCCCGAGCAGTTCCTTCGTGTACTCGTGCTCCGGATGATCGAAGATGTCGAGGATGGCCCCCGTCTCGATGATGCGCCCGTACTGCATGACGGCGACGCGATCGCAGAGATCGGCGACCACCCCGAAGTTGTGCGTCACCAGCAGGATGGCGACGCCCGTCCGGCGCTGCAGGTCGCGGAGGACGTCGAGGATCTCCGCCTGGATGGTCACGTCGAGGGCCGTGGTGGGCTCGTCGGCGATGATGAGATCGGGATCGCAGGAGAGCGCACCGGCGATGAGCACGCGCTGTGCCTGGCCGCCGGACACCTCGTGCGGGTAGGAGTTGTACGTCTTCTGGGGGTCGGGGAGGCCGACCATGGCGAGCAGTTGCAGTGCCTTCGCCTTGGCCTCCTCCTTGCCCAGGCCCAGCACCAGCCGGATCGGTTCCACCAGCTGCGAGCCGATGGTGAACGACGGGTCGAGGTTGCTCATCGGCTCCTGCGGGATGTAGGAGATGCGCGCACCGCGGATCCGGTCGTACTCCTTGGAGGCCAAGGTCGTGAGCTCGACACCGTCGAACTTGATGGAGCCGTCGAGGATGGTGCCGCCGGCGGGCAGCAGCCCCAGCAGGGCCAGCGCCGTCTGGGTCTTGCCCGAACCGGACT
>DAHWFQ010000216.1:0-9197 GCA_027324895.1 Actinomycetota bacterium
TCACCGGCGGTGGGCCGCAGGACTCCACCAGCACCGTGATGTACCAGGCCGTCACCTCCGCATACAAGGAGGGCAACGTTGGCAAGGGCGCTGCATACACCATCGTCTTCGTCCTCATCATCATCGTCATCACCGTCGTCCAGCGACGTGTGCTACGGGAGAACAAGGAGATCGCATGAGCACCGCAGCGCTTGCCCTCACCCAGACCGACATCGAACGCAACCGGCGGAAGCGACGCGCCGCCATGAAGACGGCAGGCCACTACCTCTTCCTGGCCGTGTTCACGCTCGTCTACTCGTCGCCCATCATCTACCTCATCGTGGGCTCGCTGAAGCCGACGGCGGAGGTGCTCAACGGCTTCGGTGGCTTCCTGCCGACCCATGCCTCGCTCGGCAACTACAAGCACCTGTTCGACGTGTTCAACGATCCGGCAGTGGGCTACCTGTGGCAGTTCTACCTGACCTCGATCATCGTGTCCTTCGCCATCGTGTTCGGCGGGCTCATCGTGAACTCGATGGCCGCCTACGCCCTGGCACGGCTCCGCTGGCGCGGACGCAACGCCTTCCTCATGGTCGTCATCCTGCTCACGATCCTGCCCTTCGAGGCCATCGCGGTGCCGCTCTTCTACCTGATGCGCGGCTACCGGAACACCTACATGGTGCAGTACCTGCCCTTCATCGGCAGCGCCTTCTCCATCTACCTCTTCTACACCTTCTTCATCAGCCTGCCGGGCGAGATCCAGGAGTCGGCGCGCGTTGACGGGGCGGGTCCCTGGCGCATCTTCGCGGCGATCATCGTCCCCATGTCGAAGCCCGTGTATGCGTCGGTCACGATCCTGACCTTCCTGTCCTCCTGGTCATCGTTCCTGTTCCCCCTCATGATGGTCGACGAGAAGGACCGCATCCCCCTGCCCATCGAGATCATGATGTTCTGGCACCAGCCGCCGACCGATTGGGGTCCCATCTTCGCCTTCGGCGTACTGCTGGTCGCACCGGTGCTGGCGGTGTTCCTCGCCTTCCAGCGTTGGTTCATCCAGAGCGTCGCCGGTTCCGCCGTCAAGGGCTGATCGCTCGCACCGCTCCGCCACACCCACCCCCCACGAGGAATCCCAAGTGACATCGACCGCATCGGTTGGCCATGCGACACCCGCCCCGGCGGGGCCGCGCCCGGATGCCGCCAGGCCGGAGAACGCATCCGATTGGTGGCGGCAGGCCGTCGTCTACCAGATCTATCCGCGCAGTTTCGTGGACCTCAACGGGGATGGGATCGGTGACCTGCCCGGCATCTCCAGCCGAGCGGACTACCTGAGCAGCCTCGGCATCGATGCGGTGTGGCTGACGCCCTTCTACCCGTCGGCGCTCGTCGACGGCGGCTACGACGTCGCCGACTACCGCAACATCGATCCGCACGTGGGTACCCTGCGGCAGTTCGATTCGATGCTGGAGATCCTGCACAGACGGGGGCTCCGCGTCTTCATCGACCTGGTGCCGAACCACTCCTCGAACCTGCACCCGTGGTTCCAGGAGGCGCTCGCGGCGGGCCCGGGCTCGGCGGCGCGCGATCGCTACATCTTCCGAGACGGCAAGGGTGAGCAGGGCGAGCTGCCACCGAATGATTGGCCATCGCATTGGGCCGATTCCTGCTGGACGCGCGTTCCTGACGGCCAGTGGTACCTGCACCTGTTCGCCCCGGAGCAGCCCGACCTCAACTGGGAGCACGAGGAGGTACGGGCGGACTTCCTGAAGACGATCCGCTTCTGGGCTGATCGTGGCGTCGACGGGTTCCGTGTCGACGTCGCGCACGGCCTGGTCAAGCAGGTCTCCGAGCCCTATGTGCACCTCGAGTCCCTGGCGCCCCGCTACCTGCCGACGGACGGGAGCCATCCACTGCTCGATCGCGATGGCCTGCAGGACGTGTACCGCCAGTGGCGGCAGGTCTTCGACGCCTACCAGCCGCCGATCATCGCAGTCGGCGAGGTGGGCGCGGCCCTGAGCCGCCGCCATCGGTACACCGCGTCCGACGCCCTGCACCAGGCCTTCAACTTCGAGCTGCTCGAGGAGCCCTTCAAGGCCGAGCGCTTCCGTGCCGTCATCGATGCCAGCCTGGAGAACGCCGCGGACACGAACGCGTCCTCGACCTGGGTGCTGTCCAACCACGACGTCGTGCGACACGTCTCGCGCTACGGCCTGCCCGACGGCGTCGACCTCAACGCTTGGTTGCTGACCGGGGGTACGCGACCGCGTGCGGACCTGACCCTGGGAACCGAGCGGGCCCGCGCGGCCGTGGCCCTGCTGCTCGCCCTGCCCGGTTCGCTCTATGTGTACCAAGGTGAGGAACTGGGTCTGCCGGAGGTGGCCTCCATCCCCATCAGGCAGCTCCAGGACCCCATCTGGGAGCGCAGCGGGAACGCCTCCAAGGGCCGCGACGGCTGCCGCGTCCCCCTGCCCTGGACCCGGGACGGCGAGGCCCACGGTTTCAGCCCGAACCGTGCCCACCTGCCGCAGCCGGCATGGTTCGGCGACCTCTCGGTGGAGGCACAGGACGGCGTGGCAGGGTCGATGCTGGAGTTCTACAGGCACGCCCTCCGCCTGCGCAGGGACCTGCAGACGGGCGAGATGCTGCAATGGCTGGAGGCCCCGTCACCCGATGTCCTGTACTTCCAGCGCCCCAACGGCTGGCGCTGCCTGACGAACTTCGGTTCCCGGCCCGTCTCCCTGCCGACGGGCGAGTTGCTGCTGGCGAGTGCCGAGCCGGTCGGGCGGATGCTGCCCGCGAACGCGACCGCCTGGCTGCGCCAGCTGTAACCGGCCAGCGGGTGAGTGATGGGTCCCGCAAGTGCGGGTGGCGTGCGGTCGGCCTCGGTCCCGCCCGACCCGGGACAGCGACTCAGGCGGTGACGTCGGTGCTGCGTCGACGGTGTCGGGTGCCGAGCGTGGAGCCGCGAGCCAAGAGTTCGAAACGTGCACTGGAGTAGCTCCCGGGCTCGGCCCGACCCTCGATGACATCGATGAACGACGCCACGATCTCCTCGATGAACGAGGTCACGGCGTAGTTGACCGTGGTGATGTCCGCCTGGGCGAGCGAGCGATCCGTGTCCTCATCCAGGGATGCGATCAGCAGATCCCGGCCGACATCGAGGCCGCGGCGCTGTGCCGCCTCGAGCAGCGCGCCCGTGACCGGCATCGTCACATAGACGGCGTCCACGCCCTGGTCGAGCAACCACTCGATCGGGCCCGATGCGAAGTCGCTTTCCATCGTCGAGTCGGCGACCACCGGATCGAGCGCATGCTCGGTGCACCAACGGCGATACGCGCGTTCCAGGTCATCCACGTAGCCGCGCTGCACATCGGGCAGCAGCAACGCCGGCTTCCGGCTGCCGTGCGCGACGAAGTGATCCATGACGGTGGCCACCGTGCTCGCGAAGTCGATGTCGACGTGGATGGCCGCCTTCTTCGCACGCGTGGAGGCGTCGGTCATGACCGGGATGCCGAGCGCGAAGGCCTGGTCGACGAAGGGGTCGTTGGCCAGGGTGTCGATGAGAATCATGCCCGCCATGGGCAGGTGCGCCAGCGGCTCGCTCTCCAGCCCGGGCAGGATCATGAGCCCGTAACCGCGGTCGGTGGCGGCCAGCGTCCCGGCGCCGATGACGTCGGACCAGAACGCGCGGTAGGCCGCGTATTCACCGGGGCGGCGGAGGGCGCCGACCACCAGGCCCAGTGCGTTGAGGTGCCCAGCATACATGGCCCGGGCCAGCGCATTGGGCACGTATCCGAGGCGCTCCGCGGCCTCGCGCACCCGTTGCCGGGTCTCCTCGCTGATCTGGTTCTTCCCGGCCAGCGCATCCGAGGCGGCGCCGATGCTGACGCCTGCCTCCTTGGCGACATCACGCAGCCGGGGTCTGGTCATCGAGTGCGCCTCCGATTCGTGCGGACAAGTCCGTTCCGCGCCAACAACGCGAAAGCCCTTTCAAGGCTACCCGTGAATGGTCGCGGTGGGGCAGGCTTTCGGCGCCTCAGATGCTGATTCGGTGGCAATCCCAGGCGACCGCGCCAAACCGCTCGCGCCGTCGTGCCCGTGCGCGATCGCTGGCCGCGGCCCGCGCTGTGGCCGGGGCGTAGGCTCGAATTCGTGAGCAGCATCCACTTCGAGGGCAAGCGCGTGGCGCTGGCCCTCGGTGGGGGCGGGGCACGCGGTGCCGCGCACATCGGGGTGATCGAGGAACTGCTGAAGCGCGGCGCCCACGTCACCGCCATCGCCGGTACCTCGATGGGCGCGGTGATCGGCGGTGTGCTTGCCGTCGGCGGGCTTGACGAGTACTCGGCCTGGCTCTCCGGTCTGACCCAGCGCGACGTCGTTCGCCTGCTCGACCCATCGCTGCGCTCCCCGGGCATGATCAACGCGGAGAAGATCATGGGGAGGATCCGCGAGGTCATCGGCAACGTGACCATCGAGGAACTGCCGATCGACTACACCGCGGTGGCCACCGATCTCATCTCCGGCAAGGAGCATTGGTTCCAGCAGGGCCCGTTGGACATTGCCATCCGTGCGTCCATCGCCATACCGAGCGTCGTCACACCCCTGGTGCACCAGGGCCGCGTGCTCGCCGACGGCGGCCTGCTCAACCTGGTGCCGCTGACCCCGCTGGCGGCGGCCCAGGCGGACGTCATCGTGGCGGTGTCCGTCGGCGGCGCGCCCCGCGGGGCCACGGCCCCGTCGTTGCCGCACTCGCATGCGGATGCCGAGTTGGAGTCGGTGCGGGCCGCCGCCACACACGCTCGCGACGTCGACATGCTGAGCCGCATCCGCGCGCGGTTGGGGTGGGAGCGCAACGCCGCGTCCGACGCGTCCGATCGCGCGCGCGCGGAGTCGGAGAGCCCGATCAACGTGCGGACGCTCGACGTCATGGAACTCTCGTTGCAGGCGATGCAGCGCATGATCACGCGCTACCAGATGGCGAACTACCCCGCGGACATGTTCATCGAGCTGCCGGTGGACGCCTGCGGCACCATGGAGTTCCACCGTTCGAAGGAGATGATCGAACTCGGGCGCAACGCGGCCATCGCCCAGCTCGACAATTGAGTGGGACCAAGCTCCGTCAACGCGCGGTCGTCGTCTCCGCTGCGCCGGTGCTCGCCGCGAGTGACACGTTCCTGAGACTCGTCACGATGAGCCACCAGGTGTTGCCCGGTCGCAGTTGGATCTCGCGGCCGTCCGGCCCGTACCAATGGGGCAGGTCGTTCTTGCTCGCGCGTTTCCAGGTGGCGTTGATGGCGGAGCCGTCGATGAGCACCATGCCCTTGCAGGTGCCGATGGTCTGCGGATAGGGCGTGCGTGCGCCGAACTTGTCGCCGAACTCGCTGTTCTGCAGCATCGATTCCATGATGACGAGGTTCGTCGTGTGTGCACGTTCCGTGGCGCCTGCGTTGTCGATCTCGGTGAGCAGCGGGTTGCCGTACACGCTGATGTTCCAGCGCTTGGCCACCTGGTCCCAGGTGAACGACTTCTGCGCGGCGGGCCAGGCCACGGTGGCCGAGATGATGGCAGTGCTGGACTCCGGCCTGGCCGTACCCGTGTCTGCCACGGCCCAGTAGGACGCAGAGGCCAGGCGCGCCGTGGAGGAGTCGCTCACGCGGCTGAGGAGCGTCGCCACATCTGCGACGTAATTGTGCGGGGCTGGGCGATCGGTGAGTCGACGGTAGCCCAAGCCACCCTGCGGTGCGCCGACCATCTGCATGCGGGTGGCGCGCAGGTACGGCACCAGCTTGCCCTGCGAACCCGAGTAGGCGAACAGCGGGTCACCGAAGGCCGGTGCCAGATCGGTGTCGGTGATGCGGGCGCTGCGGATGGGACCGACCGTGTCTGGGAAGGTGCTGTTGTACACCGCGAACAGGCGGGTGAGGCCGCCCTCGACCGGCTCCACGAGCACCATGTCGGCCTGGTTGAGGTGGAACTGCGGCCGGGCCTCGCCCAGGTCATCGATCTTCACGATGAGCACGGGTGCGTTGGCGTTGCTGCAGGTTCCCGTCAGCGGAGAGAAGTGTGCGCAGGTGGGTGTGGGTGTCGCCGACGGGGTCACGGATTGCGACGGTTGTGTCGCGGTCCTGACCGGTGTGCTCGTCGCGCCGCAGCCGGTGAGCACGAGGGCGGCCAGCAGTGCCGAGGCCGGGAACCGCAGGGATCTCATGGTCGTAGGGTATTCATGCCCGATTAGCAGCGAATACGCGAGGTTCCGATGCCGGCATACCGCTCCTGGACGTCCACCCACGGCCGCAACATGGCAGGCGCGCGCGCGTTGTGGCGCGCCACCGGTGTCAAGGAGGGTGACTTCGGCGAGCCCATCATCGCCGTCGTCAACTCGTTCACGCAGTTCGTGCCCGGGCATGTCCACCTCAAGGACCTCGGGCAGATGGTCGCGCGCGAGATCGAGGCCGCGGGCGGCATCGCCAAGGAGTTCAACACCATCGCCGTCGATGACGGCATCGCCATGGGTCATGGCGGCATGCTCTACTCGCTGCCGAGTCGCGACCTCATCGCCGACTCCGTGGAGTACATGGTGAACGCGCACACCGCAGACGCCATGGTGTGCATCTCCAACTGCGACAAGATCACACCCGGCATGCTCATGGCTGCGTTACGGCTCAACATCCCCGCGGTCTTCGTGAGTGGTGGGCCCATGGAGGCCGGCAAGGTGCAGTGGGGCGACACCACGCGCATGGTCGACCTCGTCGACGCCATGGTGGAGGCCGCCGACGACAGGAACAGCGACGAGCAGGTGCTCGCCATGGAGCGCACCGCCTGCCCCACCTGCGGCTCGTGCTCCGGCATGTTCACTGCGAACTCCATGAACTGCCTCACTGAGGCCCTCGGATTGTCCTTGCCCGGCAACGGTTCCACGCTGGCCACGCACCTCGACCGCAAGGAGTTGTTCCTGCGCGCGGGTCGACTCATCGTCGAGAACGCACGTCGCTACTACGACCAGGACGACGAGTCGGTCCTGCCCCGCTCCGTTGCGACCTTCGCCGCCTTCGAGAACGCCATGTCACTCGACATCGCGATGGGTGGCTCCACCAACACCGTGTTGCACCTGCTGGCGGCCGCGCAGGACGCCGGCGTCGACTTCACCATGAAGGACATCGATCGTCTCTCACGCCAGGTGCCGCACCTCTCCAAGGTGGCGCCTTCGACGCAGCTCGTCCACATGGAGGACGTGCACCGTGCGGGCGGCGTCATGGGCATCCTCGGCGAGCTCGCTCGTGCGGGGAAGTTGCACACCGAACTACCGGTGGTGCACGCACCCTCGATGGGTGAGGCCCTGCAGCACTGGGATCTCGTCACCACCACCGATGAATCGGTGCGCACCTTCTTCCGCGCTGCACCCGGCGGCATCCCCACACAGACCGCGTTCTCGCAGGAGCGCCGCTACGACTCCGTCGACGACGATCGTGCGACCGGCGTCATCCGCGACCAGGCGCACGCGTTCTCGCAGGACGGCGGCCTGGCCGTGTTGTACGGGAACATCGCGCAGGACGGCTGCATTGTGAAGACGGCCGGCGTCGACAAGGACCTGCACCGGTTCTCGGGCCCCGCACGCGTGTTCAAGAGCCAGGAGGAGGCCGTCGAGGCCATCCTCAACAACCGCGTGAAGGCGGGCGATGCCGTGGTGATCCGCTACGAGGGGCCGCGTGGTGGGCCGGGCATGCAGGAGATGCTGTACCCGACGTCGTACATCAAGGCCAAGGGCCTGGGGAAGGCATGCGCGCTCATCACCGACGGCCGCTTCTCCGGTGGTACTTCCGGGCTTTCGATCGGTCACGTGTCGCCGGAGGCGGCTTCGGGTGGTGCGATCGGGCTCATCGAGGAGGGCGACGTCATCATCATCGACATCCCCGGCCGCTCGATCCGGCTCGACGTGACGGATGAGGAGTTGGAACGTCGTCGTGAGGCCATGGAGGCGCGTGGCGCCGACGCCTGGAAGCCAGTCGGGCGTGCTCGCGAGGTGTCGACGGCGCTCAAGGTGTACGCGGCCATGGTGACGAGCGCCGACACCGGCGCCGTCCGCGACGTGTCTCGGTTGGGCTGACGCTCGCCTCGTGGAAGCCGCTCGTCGTGCCGGCGACCTTGGGTGACGTGCGCCCGCTGGCCCTCGAATTGGCAGGCATCGACGCACAGGCGATCCACCGAGGCACGCTTGTTGGCGCCACGCTGACACGGGACCTCGGCGACGGGGACGGGACCTGTCCGCGGTCGATGACCCTGGCCGAAGCTGCGCACCCTGCGACGAAGCACCGCGCTCACGTCGTCCCGGCGGATGTGCACACTCCGCCAGCATTCCGGTCGGATTGGGAACATCGGGCTCGAGCGGCGGCACGCATGCCATACAAGGCTCGACGCAATGGCGCGTAGACGCGCTCCGGCCGCAAGCGCAAGGCCGAGGTTGAGATGTGCAGGGTGGGCGCGCCCTGAACCGTGAACTCGTTCTCAGGCCAGTGGTCGTCGAGGCGAACGCTGACGTCAAGGTGTTGCAGGCCGTCGATCTTGACGATGATGAAGCGTTCAGATGCGGGGCTTGAGCGTCAGGGCCGGCGCGTCGGGGACGGGCTCGGCGACACCGGTGTCGTCGACGGGGATGCCGAACAGCCGCGTGTTCGTTGTGCCCGCGAGCTCGGAGATCCACTGCTGACGCCAGTTCACGATCTCCTCGTGCGTGCGGCCGATGAGGTTCCACCACATGATGATCGGCTCGGTGAAGGGCTCCCCGCCCAGCATGACGAGCCGCGCCCCGCGCTCCGTCCGCACGAAAGCCGTTGCAGCGCCTGAGGGGATGACGAGCAACTGGCCGTCGCTTGCGGTGAGCTCGACGCCGTTGACGGTCACGCGCACCTCGCCGCGATCGACGAGCAGCCCGTGCTCGAATTCGCTGTCGAGCGCGATCTCAAGTGCGGTGCCCGGCTCGAGGTCGAGTTGCGCCCCGAGCAACGGCGTGTGCGTGACGACGGGTGACGTGGAGCCGAAGGCCGATCCCAGGAAGACGCGGGCGGTGAAGCCGTCGCCGATGACGGGCGTCGGCGCATAGTGCGAGAAGGCCGGCTCGATGAAGCGGGCGTGGTCGGGCAGGGCGATCCACAACTGCACGCCTTGCAGCGCGGAATCGATGGGGATCGAGTACTCGGAGTGCGAGATGCCGCGCCCCGCCGTCA
>DAHWFQ010000247.1:0-3065 GCA_027324895.1 Actinomycetota bacterium
CCCCCGGTTGTTCACAAACCGCCCGCTTTCCGGGCGAGAACTGCACAACCGCAAGGATCAGGCGCGGTTGTGCACGTTCCGCCCGCATTCCGGGCGGAACGTGCACAACCAGCTGGGGACGGGCGCGCGGGCCCCTTGTCCGAGCGCATTGTTATCGCTAACATTCGGGCGTGAGCACCGAATCCGCGGATTCCGCGACCTACGTCATCGGCATCGATTACGGCACCCTCTCCGGCCGTGCCGTGGTGGTGCGCGTCGCCGACGGCGAGGAGCTGGGCTCCGCCGTCCTCGAGTACCCGCACGCTGTCATGGATCAGCGCCTGGACGCCACGGGCGCCGCCCTGCCGCCGGAATGGGCCCTGCAGGATCCCGCCGACTACCTCGCGGTGCTCCGGCAAGCGGTACCCGAGGCGATCCGCAACGCCGGCATCGACGCGGGAGCCGTCGTCGGCATCGGCACCGACTTCACCGCCTGCACCATGGTCCCCGTCATCGCGGATGGCACCCCGCTCTGCGAACTGCCCGAGTACGCGGACCGTCCCCACGCCTATGTGAAGCTGTGGAAGCACCACGCGGCCCAGCCCCACGCCGATCGCATCAACGAGACGGCGAGGCAGCGCAACGAGTCCTGGCTGGCGCGCTACGGCGGCCAGATCTCCTCCGAGTGGGAGCTCGCCAAGGGCCTGCAGCTGCTCGAGGAGGACCCGGAGCTGTACGCCCGCATGGACAAGTTCGTCGAGGCCGCCGACTGGATCGTGTGGCAGATGACGGGCAGCTACGTGCGCAACGCCTGCACCGCCGGCTACAAGGGCAACCTGCAGGACGGGCACTACCCCTCGCCCGAATTCCTCGGCGCCCTCAACCCCGCCTTCGCCAACTTCGCGACCGACAAACTCGACCACACCATCGGCCAGCTCGGTGACGCTGCCGGCCGGCTCACCGCGAAGGCCGCTGCCTGGACGGGCCTCACCCCCGGCATCGCCGTCGCGGTGGGCAACGTCGACGCGCACGTCACCGCCCCCGCGGCCAAGGCCACCCAGCCGGGCCAGATGGTCGCCATCATGGGCACCTCCACCTGCCACGTGATGAACGGCGCCTCACTGGCCGAGGTGCCCGGCATGTGCGGCGTCGTCGACGGCGGCATCGTCTCCGGGCTCTACGGCTACGAGGCGGGGCAGTCGGGCGTGGGTGACATCTTCGCCTGGTACGTGAACCACCAGGTGCCCGCTCGCTACTTCGACGCAGCCAAAGCCGCCGGCTTGAGCATCCACGAGCACCTCACCGAGCTCGCCTCCACCCAGGAGGTGGGCGAGCACGGCCTGGTCGCCCTCGACTGGCACTCGGGCAACCGCTCGGTGCTCGTCGACCACGAGCTCTCCGGCCTGCTCATCGGCGCCACGCTCAGCACCAGGGCCGAGGAGGGGTACCGCGCCCTCCTCGAGTCGACGGCCTTCGGCACCCGCAAGATCGTCGAGACCTTCGCGGCTTCCGGCGTGCCCGTCACCGAGTTCATCGTCGCCGGCGGTCTCATCAGGAACGCCTTCCTCATGCAGATGTACTCCGACGTCACGCGCCTGCCCCTCAGTGTCATCGACTCCCTGCAGGGGCCAGCGCTGGGTTCGGCCATCCACGCCGCGGTCGCTGCCGGCGCTTACCCATCGGTGCACGTGGCCGCCGAGGCCATGGGACGCGTGAAGCAAGCCGTGTACGTCCCCGACGAGGCACGCGCGCTGCAGTACGACCGCCTCTACGCGGAGTACAACACGCTGCATGACTACTTCGGTCGCGGGGAGAACAACGTCATGAAGCGCCTCAAGGCGCTTCGCCGGGAGGTCATGCTCAATGCCTGAGTACACGAAGCAGCGCGAGAACCTCGCACAACTGCACGCCCAACTCTGGGATGCGGGACTCGTCGTGTGGACCGGCGGCAACATCTCACAGCGCGTCGGGAAGGGCTTCCTGATCAAGCCCAGTGGCGTCGACTACGACCAGCTCACGCCCGCCTCCATGATCCTGTGCGACCTCGATGGCAACGTCCTCGCCGGCGAGCACAAGCCCTCGAGTGACACCGCGGCGCACGCGTACGTGTACCGCCATATGCCCGAGGTGGGGGGCGTGGTGCATACGCACTCCAACCATGCCTGTGGCTTCGCGGCGGTCGGACTTCCCATCCCCTGTGTCCTCACCGCCATCGCCGACGAGTTCGGCGGTGACATTCCGGTAGGTCCCTTCGCCATCATCGGTGACGACTCCATCGGCCGTGGCGTCGTCGAGACCCTCGACGGCCACCGCTCGACTGCGGTGCTCATGCGCCAGCACGGGGTCTTCGCCATCGGCAAGGACGCGCGGAGCGCCCTGAAGGCCGCGATCATGTGCGAGGACAACGCCAAGTCGGTGTCCATCGCCATGCAGCTGGGCCCCATCGAGCGCCTGCCCCAGGACGCCATCGACGCGCTGTTCAACCGCTATCAGAACGTCTACGGCCAGCAGTGATTCCGCGCCTCAGCGCTTGTGCCGCAACAGCCAGTCGAGCACGAGCGCGGAGAACCCCTTGCTGACACTCGGGGAATGCGTGCCGCCGTCCACACTCCATAGGGTCACCTCGACCCCGCGAGGGCACGAGTAGGAGAAGCTCGTCGTCTCCTTGCCGGCGATTGACGCGTTGACGTCCAGCCTGCCCGACCTGCGCAGCCCCTTCGAGAGGTTGCATCCGTCATACGTCGCCCAGGTCCGCACGGTGGAGGCGGCGGACGGATAGGGCGCGAGGATCACGCCACCGTCGTAGGAGACCACCGGATCGGCAGTCCCGTGGATGTGCAGGACGCTCACAGGAGCGGCGGGCCGACAGCGCGCGGCCTTGGCGTATGTCGCCACCGTGCGCAGGTGGAGTGCCGAGTCGAGTGCCTTCCCGCTGGAGCTGAAGCCGTGGAGGGCGATGAGCAACGGCCGCGGGGCGATGAGCCTGCCGGTGGGCAGCACCACCAGTGCCGGCCGTGCCGGATCAACGCTGATCTCCACACCAGACGGCCTGCTTGCCGCGGTCGACACGACGGGCGTCGACGCGA
>DAHWFQ010000251.1:0-4584 GCA_027324895.1 Actinomycetota bacterium
GGCATGCAGGACACCTTCTTCGTGGCACCGGAAGGCAGCCACCTGGTCCTGCGCACGCACACGTCGCCAGTGCAGGCGCGCACCATGCTCGCCAAGCAGCCGCCGATCTACGTCGTGGTGCCCGGCCGCGTGTTCCGAACCGATGAACTCGACGCCACGCACTCCCCGGTGTTCAGCCAGGTCGAGGGACTGGCGGTTGACGAGGGGCTCACCATGGCCCACCTGCAGGGCACCCTGCTGCACTTCGCGCAGGCGATGTTCGGGACCGATGCGAGGGTGCGCTGGCGTCCCTCCTACTTCCCGTTCACCGAGCCCAGCGCGGAGTTCGATCTCTGGTACCCGCAGGCGAAGGGCGGGCCCCGTTGGATCGAGTGGGGTGGTTGCGGCATGGTGAACCCGGCCGTCCTGCGGGCCTGCGGGATCGACGACTCCCGGTACACCGGTTTCGCATTCGGCATGGGCCTCGAGCGGACGCTCATGTTCCGGCACGGGATCACTGACCTGCGAGACATGTTCGAGGGCGACATCCGCTTCTCGCAGCAATTCGGAGTTGAGTTCTGATGCGCGTTCCCCGTTCCTGGCTGCTCGACTTCATCGCCATCCCCGAATCGGCCACGCTGGCCGACATCGTCGACGCCTACGTGCGTATCGGCATCGAACCCGAGTCGGCAGAGGCGGTCGGTGCTGACCTCGTCGGGCCCATCGTCGTGGGGCGCGTGCTCTCCTTCGAGGAGGAAGCGCAGAGCAATGGCAAGACCATCCGCTGGTGTCAGGTCGAGGTCGGCGATGGCAAGGTGCACGGCATCGTGTGCGGCGCGCGGAACTTCCTCGAGGGTGACAAGGTCATCGTCTCCCTGCCCGGGGCCGTGCTGCCCGGGGGGTTTGCCATCGCCGCGCGGAAGACGTACGGGCACGTGTCGGACGGCATGATCTGCTCGGCCCGCGAACTGGCGATGGGGGATGACCATGCCGGCATCATCAGGCTGGCCACGCTCGGCCTCGACCCGGAATTGGGCAGCGATGCCATCGCCCTGTTGCACCTCGCCGACGAGGTGGTCGAACTCAACGTGCTTCCTGACAGCGGATATGCGATGTCCATCCGCGGCGCGGCGCGTGAACTCTCCCATGCCACGGGCTGGACGTTCACGGACCGCGCACTGGCGATCGACGTACCGCCCGCATCGCACGGCTCCCTGACCGGTGTGCGGATCGACGACGGGGCAGACCACATCGTGTTGCGGACGCTCAGCGGTTTCGATCCGCAGGCACCGTCACCGATCTGGATGCAGCGCCGGCTGCAGTTGGTGGGAGTGCGCAACATCTCACTTGCGGTCGATGTCACGAACTACGTGATGTTCGAGCTGGGCCAGCCACTGCATGCGTTCGACCGCAGCAAGGTGGTCGGGGACATCGTGGTGCGCCGCGCCCACGCAGGGGAGCGGCTCGAGACGCTCGACCACGTGAAGCGCACGCTTACGCCCGCGGATGTGGTCATTGCCGACGACACCGGCGCCGTGGCGCTGGCCGGCACCATGGGTGGCCTGAGCACCGAGATCGATGCCGGGTCGAGCGAGATCGTCATCGAGGCAGCGCATTTCGATCCCACCGCCATCGGCGTCCAATCGCGGGGACACGGCCTCATCTCGGAGGCGTCCAAGCGCTTCGAGCGCGGCGTGGACGCTGACATCCAGGAAGCCGCCAGTGCCCGGGCAGTGCAGTTGCTCGTGGAGTTCGGCGGAGCCACCTACCACGGGGCGGCCGCACAGGACATCCGACGCGAGCCGGACGCCATCGTCATGGACGTGGCAGCTCCGTCCCGCCTGATCGGCTACGCCATCCCGGCTCAGGCAGTCGTGTCCTCCTTGGAGGCCATTGGCTGCCTGGTGTCCGGCGACTCAGAACTGGTCGTGGTGCCCCCGACCTGGCGGCCCGACCTGAATGGCGTCGCGGAGCTGGTCGAGGAGGTGGCGCGGCTCACCGGATACGACCGCATCCCCGCGGAACTGCCGGTCGCCAAGGGTGGACGGGGCATGACCCCCCGGCAGAGGCTGCGTCGACGCCTGTCTCGCTCGCTCGCCTACGGCGGCATGACCGAGGTCGTGAACTACCCGTTCATCGGGGTGGCAGACCTTGACGCCCTGCTGTTGCCGGGGGACGACCCCCGGCGCGATGGCGTATCCCTGTTGAACCCGCTCAGCGCCGAGGCTCCGCTCATGCGCACGACCCTGCTCGCTCCGCTCCTCGCGGCCGCGCAACGCAATGTGGGCCGCGGCCTACGCGACCTCGCCATCTATGAGACCGCGCTGGTCACCGGGCCCTCCGCGACACGCGCGCCTGCACCGCAGCCCGGTGTCGAGCGGCGACCCACAGACGACGAGCTGCGTGCCATCGATGCGGCCATCCCTGCGCAGTCCGAGCACGCGGCCGGGGTGCTCGTCGGCCAGCGCCTGCTCGCGGGTCCGCAGACTGCTGGCCGTGCGGTCTCCTGGTCAGATGCCATCGCCCTCGCGGTGGGCCTCGGGGCCTTGGCCGGGGCCACGCTGGAAGTCACCGCTGCGGAGTCGGCTCCCTGGCATCCAGGACGGTGCGCGGCGCTCACCCTCGACGGTCGGGTGATCGGGCATGGCGGGGAACTGCACCCCAGGGTGGCGGCCAACTTCGGTCTGCCGCGAGGGTCCGCGTGCTTCGAGATCGACCTCGAGCCCCTGTATGCGGCGCCGGGGGGTGCAGTCGTCGCCCAGCCCGTGCGGACCTTCCCGGTGGCGTTGCAGGACCTTGCCTTCGTCACGCCCGACCAGGTCAGCGCGGCGACGCTCCAGCAGGCCATCGCTATGGCGCTCGGCGACGCCTGCGAGTCTGTGCGCTGCTTCGACGTGTTCAGCGGCGCCCACGTGCCGATCGGGCATCGTTCGCTGGCCTTCGCGCTCCGACTGCGTGCCCACGACCGAACCCTCTCCGAGGGCGAACTCGCGGAACTGCGCGCGGCGGCGGTCGCGGCCGGGGCGGCCCTGGGAGCCACCCTCCGCTAGATATACGCATACGCGTATATAATGTGTGCATGACCACTGCCGTCGCCGTCGCCGGAGCCTCGGGCTATGCCGGTGGGGAGTTGCTGCGCCTGCTCGCCGGGCACCCGGAGTTCGAGGCGGTGGCGGTGACCGCGGCCGCCAACGCCGGGCAGCAACTGGGGGACCTGCACCCGCAGTTGGGGGCCCTCGGGGATACCACCATCGAGCCCACGACCGCGGAGGTGCTGTCCCGAGCAGACCTCGTGTTCCTCTCGCTACCGCATGGGAAATCCGCAGCCGTGGTCGCGGACCTGCCGAACCGGGTGCGCGTCGTCGACCTCGGCGCCGACTTCCGCCTGTCCTCGGCGGACGCCTGGAGGCGCTACTACCCCGGCTTCGAGCACGCGGGCACCTGGACCTATGGGCTGCCCGAGCTCGCCGATCGAGCCGGCATCAGGGCTGCCAGGAGGGTGGCCAACCCGGGCTGCTACGCGACTGCCATTGCCCTGGGCTTCGCACCCGTGCTCGATCGCGTGGATCCCTCCGACCTGGTGGTGGTGGCAGCGAGCGGCACCAGCGGAGCGGGCCGCAAGGCCACTGAGTCGTTGTTGGCGACCGAGGTGATGGGTTCGATGACCGCCTACAAGGTCGGGGGCGCACACCAGCACACGCCGGAGATCGAACAGACCCTGTCGGCGTTGACGTCAGCGCAGGTGCGCCTGTCCTTCACGCCCCTGCTCGCGCCTATGCCTCGGGGCATCCTCGCCACCCTGACGGCACGCGTGGTCTCCGGGGGCGACCCGGACGTGCACGGGTTGCTCGCCGATCGCTACCGCGATGAGCCCTTCATCCGGGTGCTGCCAGCTGGCAGGCAGCCTGCCACGGCTTCGGTGCTGGGCAGCAACGCGGTGCACCTGCAGGGGACCTTCGACGCGCACACTGGTCGGGTCGTCATCACCGTGGCACTCGACAACCTGGTGAAGGGTGCAGCCGGCCAGGCCATCCAGAACGCCAATCTCATGTACGGGTTCGGGGAGACTTCCGGACTCGCAAGGATCGGAGTCGCACCATGAGCACCACCGCAGCACAGGGCTTCCGCGCCGCCGGCGTGGCAGCCGGTTTGAAGTCCAGTGGCAAGCCAGACCTCGCATTGGTGGTGAACGACGGTCCCTCGTTCGCGGCGGCCGCGGTGTTCACCACCAATCGCGTCAAGGCGGCACCGGTGCGATGGACGCAGGAACTCATGTACGACGGCCGCTCGCCTCGCGCCGTCGTGCTCAACTCCGGTGGGGCGAATGCGTGCACCGGACCCGATGGACTGGCCGACACCGAGCACACGGCAAGGCGCGTGGCCGCGCTGGTCGGCCTGCTCCCCGAAGACGTAGCCGTGTGCTCGACCGGACTCATCGGGGTGCGACTTCCCATGGACAAGGTGCTGGCTGGCGTCGATGCGGCCTTCGCCGGGCTCTCACCCGACGGCGGTGACCTCGCCGAACTCGCCATCATGACCACTGACTCCGTCCCCAAGACGGCGGTGCGCAAGGGATCCGGGTACACCATCGGGGGCATGGCGAAG
>DAHWFQ010000054.1:0-10121 GCA_027324895.1 Actinomycetota bacterium
GGATGGCGATCGTGCCCGCTGCCCTCGGAACGCTGCTCAACCCCTACGGCCTCGGACTCTTCCAGCAGCCCGCGGCAGTCGCCGGCTCGTCCACCCAGCTCATCGACGAGTGGCAGCGCGCGAACCCGGCCGATCCGACCACCCTGCTCTCGCTCGCCATCGGGCTGCTGGCCCTCGTGTTTGCGATGCGACGCAATGACCTGGCCTTCACGGCTGGCCTGAGCACCTCGTTCATCGCCGCCCTCTTCGTGGTGCAGGCACTCCCGGTGCTGGTGCTGCTCGCCATCCCCATGCTCGCCGCAGCGGCCTCGCAGTCGCGTGCTCGCCTCTTCGTGCAGCGCCATCGCGTCATCTTCCTGCCTCCGGCCATCATCGGCATGGTGGCCGTGACCCTCGTTGCCCTGCCGAGCGCCACACACATCGGACGTCCCAACCCGGACCTGTACCCGACGGCACTGGTGGCCAGGATCCCGGCCGGCTGCGCCCTGCTGAACCCCTACCTGTTGGGTGGCTACGTCATCATGGCCCGGCCCGATGTGCGGGTGTCCCTCGATTCGCGCAACGACATCTACGGCACGGACCTCCTGACGCGGGCGACCCTGGGCCTGGACGGGCAGTTGCCGCTCACGCAGGCGGTGACCTCCGCACAGTGTGCGCTCATCCCCAGTGCCAGTGGTCTGGCCGCGCAACTCCGTGGGAGCACCGCCTGGAAGGCGGATGGGCACGAGGGCCCGTACGCACTGTTCGTGCGGCAATGAGCTGCATTACCGGCGCGTTCGATTTGGCGACCCCCCGGTAACCAGTCAGGCTTTGCCGGTGCTCGTCATCGTCGCGCCCGGTCAGGGCGCCCAGACCCCCGGAATGCTCACGCCCTGGTTGGAGCTGCCGTACTTCGGTGACCGCCTCGACTGGCTCGGCACCGTCGCCGACATGGATCTCCGCGCGCACGGCACCACCTCGGATGCAGACACCATTCGCGACACCGCGGTCGCCCAGCCCCTCATCGTGGCCACCGGCCTGGTTGCCGCGCTCGAGCTCTTCCCCCACCCGGCCGACGCCTTCAGCGTGCTCGGTGCCGGCGGGGGCCACAGCGTCGGTGAGGTCACGGCTGCAGCCGCCACGGGCGTGCTGAGTGCGGAGCAGGCCATGGTCTTCGTCCGCGAACGGGCGCGCGCCATGGCCAAGGCGGCCGCCGTCAGCCGGACCGGCATGGTCGCTGTGCTCGGTGGCGACCGGGAGGAAGTGCTCGCTGCGATCGCAAAGCACGGGCTCACGCCGGCCAACGACAACGGCGCCGGTCAGATCGTCGCTGCTGGGACGGTCGAGCAACTCGCCGCCTTCGAGGCGGATCCGCCGGTCAAGGCCAAGGTGCGCCCGCTGTCCGTGGCCGGGGCCTTCCACACCTCGCACATGCAGCCGGCGCGTGATGCGTTGGGCAAGCTGGCGCGGGCCGTGTCCACGCACGACCCCCGGGTGGCGCTCGTCTCGAACGCGGACGGCCAGATCGTGTCCAGCGGCCGCGAAGTGCTGAAGCGGTTGGTGTCGCAGGTGTCGAGCCCGGTGCGCTGGGACCTCTGCATGCAGACCTTTGCCGACCTCGGCGCCACCGGCATCCTGGAGCTGCCGCCGGCCGGCACCCTCACGGGGCTCATCAAGCGCGCCCTCCCGGGCATCGCCACCTTCTCCTTCAAGTCCCCCGACGACCTCGAGGGCGCCCGCGCCTTCGTGGCGGAGCACGCGGAGACCAACCTCCTCGACGCCCAGCCGGCATGGCGGCTCGTGGTCAGCCCCGGCAAGGGCACCATCCACGTCACCGAGGGGCTCGATGAGGGCGTCATCCTCGAGCGCCAGACGATGGTCGGTGCCGTCGTCAACCTGTCCGAGGAGCGACCGGTCATTGCCGAATACGGTGGTGCGGTGATCGAATGTCTCGTGACCGACGGCGACCCCGTGTCTCCCGGTCAGCCATTGCTGCGCCTGCACCCAATCGCGGAGGAACGCTACTCGTGACGAACATCGCCGCCCGTCCGCTTCGCCACAGCGAGATCATCGGCCTCGGCGTCCACCGCGCCACCCACGTGGTCACGAACGACGAGATCGTCGGTCCCATCGACTCCTCGGACCAGTGGATCCAGGAGCGCACCGGCATCAAGCAGCGGACCTGGGCACCGGCGGACGTCGACGTCATCGACATGGCAGTGGACGCGGGCAGCAAGGCGTTGGCGTACGCCGGCATCGGCGCGGACCGGCTCGGCACCATCATCGTGTCCACCATCTCGCACCCCTACCAGACACCGAGTGCGGCCGTGCTCGTACAGGATCGGCTGGGCGCGAAGAACGCTGGAGCCTTCGACATCTCCGCGGCCTGCGCGGGCTTCCCCTACGGCCTGGGCCTGGCCAATGGCCTGATCAGCGCGGGCGAGAGCGACTACGTGCTCGTCATCGGTGTCGAGAAGCTCTCGGACTGGACCGACATGTCGGACCGCGGCACCGCGTTCATCTTCGCTGACGGCGCAGGCGCCTTCCTCATGGGCCCCGCGCAGCAGCCGGGCATCGGGCCCACGGTCTGGGGTGCAGACGGTTCCGAGTTCGACGCCATCGTCATGCAGCCGAACATGATCGAGTTGCGCAATCACTTCGAGCAGACCGGGGAATTCGACTTCCCGAAGCTGCGCATGCAGGGCCAGAAGGTGTTCAAGTGGGCCGTCGGCAGCATGGTCGACGTCTGCTACCGCGCCCTCGCTGCGGCGGGTCTGCAGCCCGGTGACATCCAGGCCTTCATCCCGCACCAGGCCAACAACCGCATCACCGATGCCATGGTGCGGGGCCTCAAGTTCCCCGACTCGGTGGTCGTCGCGCGCGACATCATCATGACGGGCAACACATCTGCCGCCTCCATCCCGCTCGCGCTCGATACGCTGCTGCGCGACGGGCAGGTGAAGTCGGGGGACCTCGCGCTGACGGTCGGCTTCGGAGCCGGCCTCGCATACGCAGCGCAGGTCATCCGCATCCCATAGCCCCCGACTGCAAGAGCAGCCGGTACAACCACGGAAGGAAACACCATGACCGACCAGGAGATCCTTGACACCCTCCGATCGATCGTGAACGAGATCGCTGGCGTCGCCGAGGCTGACGTCCAGTTGGACAAGTCGTTCGTCGATGACCTCGACGTCGACTCACTGTCCATGGTCGAAATCTCGATGGCCGCCGAGGAGAAGTTCGGCGTCTCGATCCCGGATGCGGAACTCAAGAACCTCAAGACCGTCGCTGACGTCGTCAACTTCGTCAAGGCCAACGCGTAGTACTCCTGGCGGGGCCGTGCGCGCGAGCCACGGCCCCCAAGAAGTGCGCTCAGGCGCGCAATTGCAGGGCAGAAAGGTGAAGACATGACGAGAGTCGTTGTGACCGGTATCGGTGCGACGTCGCCACTTGGCGGCACCGCGCCTGAGACGTGGGCGAACGCGATCGCCGGCAAGTCGGGCATCCGGAACATCCCCTACGAGTGGGTGCAGGACCTCCCGGTGCACTTCGCCGGACTAGCCGTCGTGGAGCCGCTCGAGCAGGGGCTGGAACCGCAGAAGGCCCGTCGCCTCGATCGCTCACAGCAGTTCGCGGTCATCGCCTCACGCGAGGCCTGGGCCGACGCCGGGCTCGGTGACGACTTCGACCGCGATCGCCTGGGCGTCTCCTATGCCACGGGCATCGGCGGCGTCACATCCCTGCTCAACAACTACGACACGCTGCGCGAACGGGGCTGGAATCGCGTCCCCGTGATGGCGGTACCGCAACTCATGCCCAATGGCCCGGCCGCCTGGGTGGGGCTCGAGTTCGGCGCTCGCGCGGGTGTGCACTGCCCGGTCTCCGCTTGCGCATCCGGCGCAGAGGCGGTGGTCGTCGGCGCGCGCATGATCACAGACGGGCGCGCGGACGTGGTCATCGTCGGCGGCACTGAGGCACCGATCCACCCCATGCCCATCGCCTCCTTCGCTGTCATGCGCGCGCTGTCGACGCGCAACGACGACCCGGCGACGGCGTCGCGGCCCTATGACAAGTCTCGTGACGGCTTCGTCATGGCGGAGGGGGCGGCCTCGCTCGTCCTCGAATCCGAGGAGCACGCGAAGGCCCGCGGGGCCCGCATCTACGGCGTGTATGCCGGTGCCGGTATGACGTCCGATGGCCATGACATCGCACAGCCCGAGCCGGAGGGACGCGGCGCTATGCGTGCCATCCAGGCGGCACTGGCGGATGCGTCGCTGTCGGCCTCCGACATCGTGCACGTGAATGCGCACGCCACCTCGACACCTGCGGGCGACGTGGCCGAGGCCAAGGCCATCCGCGCCGGGCTGGGAGCGCACGCGGCCAACGTCATCGTGTCGGGCACCAAGTCCATGACCGGGCACATGCTCGGCGGTGCCGGCGCCATGGAGTCGATCTTCTCGATACTCGCGTTGCACCACCGCATCGCTCCCCCGACGATCAACATCACCGACATCGAGGACGGCCTCGGCATCGACGTCGTCGTGAACACTGCGCGGCCTTTGCCGACGGGTGACCTGGCAGCCTTGAACAACTCCTTCGGCTTCGGCGGTCACGACGTCGCCGTCATCTTCACGACCGCATAACCTGCCCGCGCATGCAGCCGTTGTTCACGAATGCACCGGAATGCGGGCGGATCCTGAACAACCGCGCGAGAGCTTCAGCGTTGTTCACGAATGCACCGGAATGCGGGCGGATCCTGAACAACGTGGCTACAGATAGGGAGCAGTGACGGTGACGGAACTCGATCCGCGTTCTCCGCAGGCGCGACTGGCCGCCTTCTACGACAACGGCGTGTTCACTCCCATCACGCCCGAGGATACGAGCGGCTTCCTGAGTGCGGTCGGCGAGGTCAACGGATACAACGTCGTCACCTTCTGCAGCGATCCCACGGTCCAGGGCGGCGCCATGGGCGCGGCAGGCTGCCGGGCCATCGAGGCCGCATACGATCGCGCGCTCGCCGACTCCTCCCCGGTCGTCGGGATCTGGCACTCGGGCGGGGCGCGGTTGCGAGAGGGTGTCGAGTCGCTGGACGCCGTGGGCCGCGTGTTCGCGGCCATGACACGCGCTTCCGGGCTCATCCCCCAGATCTCCGTCGTGGTCGGTCCTGCGGCCGGCGGGGCGGCCTATGGTCCGGCGCTGACCGACATCGTGATCCTGGCGCCCGACGGGCGCATCTTCGTCACCGGCCCCGAGGTCGTGCGCTCGGTCACCGGCGAGGCCGTGGATATGGAGCGCCTCGGCGGCGCCGAGCCACACGGACGTCGGTCAGGCGTGGTGCACATCGTCGCCGACTCCGAGCAGCACGCCTACGACAAGGCGCGCACGCTCACCACACTCATCGGCAAGCAGGGCACGCTTCACGTCGACGACATCAAGGACGTGGACCTCGCGCAGTACCTGCCGGAGAACAAGCGTCGCGCCTATGACGTGCACCCGCTCGTCGAGAACTTCCTCGACGCGGGCACACTGCTGGAACTGCACGAGAAGTGGGCGCCGAACATCGTCACCGCCTTCGGTCGCCTTGGTGGCCGCACCGTCGGCGTCGTTGCCAACAATCCCCTGCGCCTCGGTGGCTGCCTCGACTCGTCGTCTGCCGAGAAGGCTGGACGCTTCGTGCGCATGTGCGATGCCTTTGCCATCCCCTTGGTGGTACTCGTCGACGTGCCCGGGTACCTTCCCGGTGTCGGCCAGGAGTGGGAGGGCGTGGTCCGTCGTGGCGCCAAGCTGCTGCACGCCTTCGCCGAGTGCGTGGTGCCGCGCGTGACGGTCGTGACGCGCAAGGCCTTCGGTGGCGCGTACGTCGCCATGAACTCGAAATCCCTTGGCGCCACAAAGGTCTTCGCCTGGCCGGAGGCGCAGGTGGCGGTCATGGGACCGGTGGCGGCCATCCGCATCCTGCACCGTCGCAAGCTGGCCGACGTGCCGCCCGAGACGCGTGAGCAGGTCGAACTCGAACTGGCGGCGGAGCACGAGCAACTCACGGGCGGCATCCAGCGCGCCGTGGATCTGGGGATGGTCGACGACCTCGTGGAGCCGGCGCTCACACGCCGGGCCGTGGCCGCTGCGATCCGACGGACACCCGTGGTGCGCGGGCACCACAGCAACATCCCGCTCTAGGCCTCAGCCCACGCGGTGCAGCCAACGCACCGCAGTGCCTTCGCCCGCCATGCGGAAGGGTTCGAGTTCGGCGTCCCATGCGCTGCCCAGCAGCAGCGTGAGCGCGCCTCGCACGGCCTCCAATTCCGTTGCCGCCGCCAGCACGTTGCGCAGCCGTTGCTCGTTCACGAGCACATCGCCGTTTGCACTCATCTGCGCGCGGAACACGCCCAAACTCGGGGTGTGCGAGAAGCGCTCGCCCTCGGTACTCGCCGTGGGTTCCTCAGTGACCTCGAAGCGCAGTTCGGGGATCTGCCGGAGGGCATTGACGATGCGAGCGCCGGTGCCGGCACTCGCGGCCCACGAGTACTCGGCACGCATGCGCGACGGAGCGATGGGCTGACCCGTCCACTGCAGCGACACCTCGACGCCGAGCACGTCGGTCAGTGCCCACTCAATGGGCTTGCAGAAGGCGCGGGCAGCGTCGTGGACATAGACAATCCCCCGTGTGGCGGCACGCTGCGCACGGGTCATGTAGATCGGTGATGCCATGGCAACCTCCTCGAGCTCCACCTTCCCCAGTGCGCTCGCGAGGTACCGGATCCAGACTACAGCACAAGGTCCCGCGATGATGCCCGCACGCGGCGGTGAATCTGATGCTTTCGGCGGATTGCCCCTGCCGCTGAGAGCGCCGCGGCGCTACCATCGAATAGACGGATTCGTCTAGATGCCAAAGGACCTCGGAGGGGGCGTCGATGACCAGCATGCCAGTCGATACGACGTCAATCCCCATGCCTCTGGAAACGGAGCGCGCAGACGTCGGCACGCCGGACCGTCGCGCCGTGGATCGCCGACGACAACCACCGCTTGCCGTGTATGCCGGCTTCCTCGCGGGGCGCCCCCAGCTGGACGACAGCCTGCGCATGCTCGTCGCCATGCTCGCGTGGCCGATCGGCGTGAAGGGCGCGCTCCTGCTCTTCGGCAATCGCCCCAGCATCCTTGCTCCCGGCGCGGCGTGCACGGAGCAACTGGAGTTCTGGGCCGACGCCCTCGAGCGCGCTCGCTGGGCGGACCTGATCGAAGCGCAGTTGGGCGAGAACGACGGCCGGCGCTTCAGGGTGTGCGCGGACGTCGAATCGACCGGGCTCCCCGCCGCTGCCTGGTGCCTGCTGGGTTCCACGGCTCGCCCGCTCGCGAACGTCGTGTTCATGCTGGCCGCCCCGGTCTCCATCCCCGCCCTGCAGCAGTTCGCCGGCCCCGCGCTGGACCAGTTGTCTGTGTACCTCGCCGGGAACGCCAGCCTCCTCAACGGCCATCCCGCCAATGGGAACAACGGCAATGCCGCGTCGACTGCCAATAGCGCATTGAACTTCTCGACTCGCCAACGTCAGGTACTGGAGCTGCTCGAACAGAACCTCACCATGCGACAGATTGCCGCTCGAATCGGCTACTCGGACTCCACCGTGCGCATGGACTCCTTGGCGATCTACCGTGCACTCGGCGTGCACGATCGCGACGGCGCCATCAGCGCCGCACGCGCTGCGGGTCTCCTCGGCACTACTGAATAGCCGCGCGCCCTGGCGTCCGCGAGGCGGGCCAAGCGCGCAATATCGGCGATATTCCCGCGCAGTCCGACGGCATGCCGTGGCTAGCCGTACCTTGGCCATCTAATCAACCATCTATCCCTCACGGTCGCCCGCGCGTCCTCGGTGGACTTGCAGCGGAGGTCGGCGCGGGGCAAAAGCCCGTGCCTGCGTTGCGACGACGTTCACAGGTCGCGCGGCCGTTCTAGGAGGTTGGGTCATGAGCATTCACGGAAACGACATGCTTTCCAAGGCAAGTCCCTTCTGGAATGGCGCGCGGCGCTGGCAGTCGGGCGTCGCCTCGGTCACTGCGACGTTGACCTTGCTATCGGGCGTCCTGGTGGGCGCGGCGCCAGCGGCTTCGGCGGCGCCGACCATCTATCCCACGGCGTCCGACTACTCCGAGACGTTCGTGGCATCGGAGCCGACCTCCTACTACCACAACGTCGGCGGTGGCGCCTATGACGCGGGCAAGACCAACCTCGACATCGTCACCTCGCTGCAATCCGGCGATTACAAGTGCAATGACATCGTCACCTTCCTCACCAAGGTCACGATGGACAGCACCACCGCGACTGTTCTCGCCGGGGACCAGACCCTGCAGTTGAAGTACGACTTCACCGCATACGCAACCGGCCAAGAGGGTGTGGCACTGGATCAGGTGCATTCGGTGAGCCTGAACAACCCACCGGTCGTTGACCTGCTTGAGTCGGACACTTCCGACGCGGCCATGATCGATCCAGGGATGGATGCCACCTTGTCCGACGCCTCATCACTCACGGGCGCCGTGTTCGTGCAGAAGAGCGAACTGCTCGACACCGTGACCGTCCAACACTTCACCGCAGGTGAGTCGCTGGTGATCCGCACAGACGTCCACGTCGCTTGCCTGCCGAACTCCAGTCCCACAGGCAACATGTACGCACAGTTGATGTCCGGTGACATCATCGCGGCCAGTGGTGCGCCCGCGGCAATGCCGATCCACCTGACGAGCGGAGCCCAGACCGTCCCGCTCAAGAGCCCGAACGTCACGCCGACGCCTGCCGTTTCCATCAACAAGCTCACCAACGGCGCGGACGGCCCGACCATCCTCACCGGTGACGCCGTGACCTGGACCTACCTGGTCACCAACACCGGCACCACCCCGCTCTCGAACATCGTGGTCGGTGACAACAGGTTGGATACCGCGACGATTCATTGTGGGTTCACCACGCTTGCGGTCGGTGCATCAGAAACTTGCACGGCGACTGGAACCGCTGGTGTTGATACCTACACCAATATCGGCACCGTGCATGCGGTCTTCATCGCGGCGAATGGCGCGCAGTACCCGGTCAGCGCAAGTGACACCAGTTCGTACTTCGGCGCCAATCCGCTCATCAGCATCAGTAAGTTGACCAACGGCACCGACAGCCCGACCATCCTCACCGGTGACACGGTCACTTGGACCTATCTGGTGACGAACACCGGCAATGTGACCCTTTCGAATGTCGGAGTGACCGACAACAGGCTGACGCCGGGTTCGGTCAGTTGCACGAGCGAGACCTTGACGGTTGGCGCGTCCGAGACTTGCACGGCCACTGGCGTCGCTGTGGCTGGTCCGTATACCAATGTGGGTACGGCTTCGGGCAGTTATGGCGGGCGCACGGTGACGGCAAATAACGACAGTGCCTACTACGGTGCTGATCCGGCGATCTCGATCAGCAAGCTCACCAATGGTGTCGAGACCGCCACCATCCCGGTTGGCGAGACGGTGACCTGGACCTACCTGGTGACGAACACCGGCAACGTCGACCTCTCGAATATCGCCGTGACCGACAGCCCGACCGAGAGCATCAGATGTGATTCCACCACGCTGGCGCCGAAGGCGTCCGAGACGTGTACCGCCACCGGTACCGCAACCGCCGACTGGTACCACAACACCGGTACCGCCTCGGGTTCATTCGGTGGCCGCACCGTCAGCGCGAGTGATCCCAGCTCCTACTTCGGAGCCAACCTCGCGATCACCATCAACAAGTTGACGAACGGTGCCGACGGCTCGTACATCCTGAGTGGCACCCGGATCACCTGGACATACTTCATCAAGAACACCGGCAATATCACCCTCACGGGAGTCTCGGTGACGGATGACCCCGGCCCCGCCGTTTCCTGCGACTACGACAGCCTCGCACCGGATGCCTCAGAGACCTGCACCGCCACTGGCGTTGCGGGCTCCGCCGGCTGGTATTACGACACAGGCACGGTCACTGGTTCCGCCAACACCACTGGTGGAACGCGCACCGCATCGGCATCCGATCCAAGTTCCTACTTTGGTGCCTCTCCGGCGATCTCGATCAGCAAGCTCACCAATGGCAGTGATGGTCCGTTCATCCTCACCGGTGACACCGTGACCTGGACCTACCTGGTGAC
>DAHWFQ010000004.1:0-18303 GCA_027324895.1 Actinomycetota bacterium
CCCACGCCCTGGGCCTCGCGCGCCGCGCGGCGTGCCGCCTGCTCGGCCGGTCGCGGCACGGGCCCGGCTGCGATGAGCGCCTGCGAGTAGGGGTTCCGCGGGTGTTCCACGACTTCATCCACCGGTCCGATCTCCATGACCTGACCCCGGTACAGCACCACCACGCGCTGCGCGAGGAAGCGCACCACGCCGAGGTCATGCGCGATGAACAGGTAGCTCATGCCCGTGTCCGCGCGCAGGTCGGCGAGCAGGTTCAGCACCTGCGCCTGGGTGGAGAGGTCAAGGGCGCTCACCGGCTCGTCGAGCACGATGAGTTCCGGGTTGACGATGAGCGCGCGGGCGATCGCGATGCGCTGACGCTGGCCGCCTGAGAACTGTCGTGGGAAACGGGCCGCCGCGTCCGCGGGCAGGCCCACGGACGCCAGTACCAGGCTCGCCCGCTCCGCTGACGCGGAGGCGGAGACACCTTGCAGACGCAAGGGTTCGATGAGGGTCTGCCCGATCGTCATGGCGGGATTGAGCGACGAGTACGGATCCTGGAAGACCACGCGCAGTGCGGCCGCCGTATGCCGCCGTTGCTTCAGGGAATCCCTCGTCACGTCGCGACCGTGGAAGCGCACGCTGCCCGCACTGGCGGGATGGAGGCCGAGGATCGCCTTGCCCACCGTCGACTTGCCCGAGCCTGATTCGCCGACCAACCCCAGCGTCTCGCCTGGCGCGATGGCGAAGGACACTCCGTCGACCGCCGCGAAAGAGCGTCTGCCGCCTCCGTATGTGACGACCAGGTCCTTGACCTCGAGCAGTGGCTCGCTCATCGTGGATCTCCTCCCATGCGGGCGGAAGCCTGCGCGTCGAGTTCGTTGGCACGCACACAACGCACGAGCCCGCCCGTCGGCGACAGCAGCAGGCGCGACGGGGCGCGGCAGGCGGCGTCTGCGAAGGGGCAGCGCGGCTCGAAGCGGCATGAGACCACCCAGTCCGCGGGGGCCGGCACGCTGCCCTCGATGGAGAGCAGGCGCTTCGGCACGGGGACACCCGCCGGAACATGCGGGTCCGCGCCCTTGAGCGCGAAGGCGTAGGGATGCGTGGGGTGATCGAGAACCGTTGCCATGGCCCCGGTTTCCACGATCTCGCCCGCATACATCACGGCAACGGTGTCGCAGATGTCCGCCACCACGCCCAGGTCGTGCGTGACGAGTACCAACGACATGCCCCGCGAGGCGATGATCCCCCGGAGGAGACTGAGGATCTCGGCTTGCACCGTGACGTCCAGCGCCGTCGTGGGTTCGTCCGCGATCAGCACCTTGGGCTCGCCGGTGAGCGCCAGGGCGATGGCGACGCGCTGCGCCATGCCACCGGAGAGCTGATGCGCATAGGAGTGCATGATGCGCTCGACGTCGACGATTCCCACCTGCAGCAGGAGCTCCGCCGCGATCCGACGGGCCTCCGCCTTGCCGACCCCCCGCAGTCGGCGGATGGGCTGCATGAGTTGGTAGGCCACGGAGAACATGGGATCGAGCGCCACCATCGGCTCCTGGGAGATGAACGCGATCTCGCTCCCGCGCACCCGCTGCAACTCGTGAGCAGTGCAGGCCACGAGGTTGCGACCAGCCACCCACACCTCGCCGCGGCCGATCTCCACGCCATTCGGCAGCAGCCCCAGGACCGCGAGCGCCGTCATCGTCTTGCCACAGCCCGATTCACCGACCAGGCCCAGCACCTTGCCCGGCTCGACGTCGAAGGACACATCGGTGACGAGTGCTGCGCCGCCGGAGACGGACACCCGCAGGTCACGGACCGAGAGGGCGGCGCTGGCAGGGGCCGCACCCTTCGCAGCCGGGGGCGGAGTCCTGCGGCGACGCACCGTCTCGACGACGACGACACCCGGCGCCGTGGCCGCAATGGCGTCGCCGATCTCGTTGGCCGCGATCACCGTCAGGGCCAGCGCCAGTCCCGTGGGGACCAGCATCCATGGCGCGTCATACACATGGACGGAGGCCGCGTTGATCATGCCGCCCCAGCTGGGGTTCGGCTCCTGGGGGCCGAAGCCCATGAAGGCGAGGCCCGCCTGGATGAGGATGGACACCGCGAAGAGCAGTGCCACCTGGACCCAGATCGCGCGCACCATGCCCGGCAGGATGTGCCGGATGCTCACGCGGATGGCGCCCATGCCGTTGACTCGCGCGGCATCGACGAACAGGCGTTGCCGCAACGACAGGGCCACTCCGAGCAGCATCCGGTAGACGGCCGGGCTGATGAGCACGCCGAGCACCACCATCATGGTGTTGGTCCTGACCCCGATGGCTCCGATGACGGCGAGCAGGATGATCATCATGGGCAGGGCGAAGATGATCTCCGCAACGCGACCCAGAACCGTCTGCACCCGCGGCTTCTCGGCGGCCCACAGGGCGGCTGGGATGCCGAGCCCGAACGCCACCACGATGGTGATGAGCGAGGCCAGCAACATGCTGCCGCTGGAGGAGAACAGGCGGCTCAGGATGTCCCTGCCCAGATCATCGGTGCCGAGCCAGTGCAGCCTTGAGGGGCCTTGCAGTGTGTCGTCGTAATGCTGGTCGTTGATGCCGTACGGCAACCACCAGCGACTGGTCGCCGAGAGGAGGATGAGCAAGGCCATCCAGCTCGTCCCGAAGGCGCCCCCGGGTCGACGCATGAATGCAGGGATCGTCATGCGACACGAACCTTGGGGTCGAGCATGCCGATGGCCAGGTCGATCACGAGGTTCGTGACCACCACCACCGTGGTGGCGATGAGCACGATGGCCTGGACCACCGGGAAGTCATGACTGCTCGCTGCAGCCGCGCTCGCTTGCCCCAGCCCCGGCAATGCGAAGAGTTGCTCCGCAACCACGGAACCGCTGAACAGCAGGACGAACTGCATGCCCAGCACGGCGACGACCGGCACACTGGCGAAGCGAAGCGCGTGGACGTAGCGGATGCGCCACTCCGGGGTGCCCATGGCGCGCAGGGTGCGGATGTGCTCGGCCTGGATGGCGTCAAGCATCGATGCGCGAGCCGTGCGAGCAACACCGGCCGCGCCGACTATCGCCAGCGCCAGCACCGGCAGGGTGAGGCTCCTGGCCCATCCGCCGATGCCTCCGTCCATGGGTGAGACATAGCCGGTTGCCGGTAGCAGTGGGTGCACGATGGCGAGGAAGTACACGAGCACGATGCCCACCCAGAACGCGGGCAGCGAGAAGGAGACCCCACTCACCACGGAGATCGCGCGGTCGACGAAGCCCCCGCGTACGGCCGCGGCGACGCCCAGCAGAACGCCGACGACGGCGCTGAGGATGGTGGCGGAGAAGGCCATGGAGGCGGTCACCGGCAGCCGCGCCAGCAGGTCATCGAGAATGGGTCTGCTGTCGATGATGGATTCCCCGAGGCTGCCGTGCAGCAGATGACCGAGCCAGCGCAGGTACTGCGTGACCCAGGGGTCGTTCCAGCCCACCGACTGATTGAACTTCCCGATGTCCGAAGGCAACGCGCCCATACCCAACGCCACGGCACCCGGTGAGCCCTTTGTCGCATGCACCAACAGGAAGCTGATGATCGAGGAGGTGAATACCGTGCCGATGGCAATGAGCAGTCGTCTTCCGATGTAGCGCAGCATGGTTCCTCGCTGGATCAAGCGGATGGCGGCCGGGAGGGAGCGCCCGGCCGCCATCCGGTGGCGGTGTGCCTAGAGCGGCTTGATGGTGGCCAGTCGCGGCTGCGAGACACCCTGCTCGAAGACGACCGGCTTGATCCTCTTGGCATTGAAGGTGACGTAGGTCCGGCCCTCGAGTAGCGGGATGGCCCAGGCCTGCGTGACCACGGCCGTGTTGAGGTTCTCCAGCGCCGCCTTCTTCGCCCCGGCCGTCTGGGCCGCGAAGTACTGACCGAGGGCCCCCGCGATCTCCGGTGACTGCGCCTTCTGCATGTTGGCGAAGCCGTTGACGAGCACACCGATGATGAAGCCGAAGGGATCGGTCATGGTGACGCCGGGGAGCAGTCCCAGTCCATCGGTCATGACCGCTGCGAAGATCTCATCGGTGGATGCGGCCACCTTCGGCTGCATGGTGATGCCCACGGCACTCAACTGCTTGGCCAGGAAGGCGTAGTCAGGGACGGCATCGGCGCTGGTAGTCACGGAGAACGTGAAGCCGTTCGCATAGCCGGCGTCGGCGAGCAACTGCCTGGCCTTGCTCGGGTTGTAGCCCCAGGTCTTGTCCAGTGAGGGCAGGTAGCCGGGGAAGCCCTTGGCCACCATGTTCGCGGTCGGCTCGTCTCCCTTGTGCAGTGCATTGACGTATGCGGCACGGTTGATCGCGAGGCCGATCGCCTGGCGCACGCGCACATCCTTGAAGGCGGGCACGTTCTTCCCCAGCTTGTCCCAGAACAGCAGCATCGAGATCTTGCCGCCGGTCGAGGACAGTCCGGCTCTGCGCGCCTTGAGGAAGGCCACGGTCTTGTTGTCGTCGACGAGGGCGTAGTCGACCTGACCGGACACCACGGCATTGGCCAGGGCCTGGGAGTTGAGGATGGTCCTGTACACGATCTTGGTGAAGGCGTAGGCGCGGGCGTTCCAGTGCTTGCGGTTCTTCACCAGGGTGTACTGATTGCCCTTGATGGTGCCCGCCCTCTGCAGGTTGTACGGACCGGAGCCGTAGGGAGCGGAGGCCAGGATCTGGGGGCTGCCCAGCCCGAGTGCACTCACGATCAGCGCGGTCTCGTTGGTGAAGGCGCCGGTGGGATCCGTCTGCGGCTTGGCCCAGGTGATGACGACGTTGCCGTTGACGACGTCCACGGACGCGATCTCATAGGACCCGCCCTTGCGGAAGGCGCCGTATGCAGTGAGCGTCGTGTCGTTGCGCCGGTCGAGGTTCATCTTGACGACCTCAGGAGTCAACGAGGAGCCGTCCGAGAACTTCACGCCCCGGCGAATGGCCATGGAGAACTTCAGGTTGTCGGCGCTGCTCGAGAAGCTGGTCACCAGGCTCGGCTTGACCTTGCCGTTCGCGGAGTCGATGAACAGACCGTCGTACAGCGCCTCCCAGAAACCGCGTTGGCCATTGGTCTTCATGGGGTCGTACCCCTTGGCGGCCGGGTCGTAGGCGATGCCGTAGTTGAGTGTCGTCATCTTGACGGCGGCGGACGCCGGCGCGGCCGCGGCCAGGGACAGGCCCAGGGCCAGCGCGGCCACAGCAGCGACCCAGCGACGGGTGGCGGTTCGGATCATGCAGGTCTCCTCTGCGGGCTCGGCGCCAGCAGGCACCGATCGTTGATGTGGGCACACTGTGCGCGCGCCCTCCGAAGCCCATCCACGGCATTGCCATTCAATGGCAGTCGTGATTGAATCGTTGCAAACAAGCGGAGGGGATGGCGCGCCCAATGGCCGTGGAGGCAGCTCGCTCCCGAGGTCGCAAGCCCAGCCGCGGTGAGCCGGTCATCGATCGTGCCTTCGCCCTGCTCGGCGCCTTCTCCACGAGTCGCCGCAGCCTGGCCCTCGCCGAACTCGCACGTGCCTGCGGGCAACCGGCCAGCACCACCCTGCGCCTGGCCAATCGGCTCATCGCGGCCGGCGCCCTCGAGCGCCGCGAGGACGGGCGCTTCGTGATCGGGCTCCGTCTCTGGGAGATGGGTGCACTGGCGCCGCGCGGCATGGGGCTGCGTCAGGTGGCGCTGCCCCACATGACCGACCTCGTCGAGGCCACCCACGAGAACGTGCTGCTGGCGGTCCTCGACGGCAACCGCGGCCTCATCATCGAACGCCTCTCCGGGCACCAGGCGGCATACATGCCCTTTGCCGCCACGGGGGACATCCCCCTCTACTACACGTCGGCCGGCCTGGTGCTGCTCGCCTTCGCGCCGGCCATGCTGCAGGAGCAGGTCCTGCTCGAGCCCATGACCATGGCGCCGGATCCCGTACCGGCGTCTCCTCGCGAGGTCCGGGCCCGTCTGGCCCAGATCCGTCGGGATGGTTTCTGCCTGGTGAAGGCGGTCCCGCTCTCCGCAACCCCGCCCGTCGCCTCCGCCGCGGTGCCGATCACCCGTGGCGGCCATGAGGTCATCGCTGCGCTCTCGGTGGTGATGCACGGTCAGGGGGCCGAACCCTCAACCCTGCTCCCCAGCCTCCGGGCCGCGGCCACCGCCATCGCGCGTGAGCTGGACATGGCCGACTTCGGCCGGGTTGGCCGCTAGCCCACATTCACCCCGCCCACGTCGGTGAAGCGCACTAGGTCGCTCCGCACGCCCGTGACGAAAACGCCGAGCCGCACGCTGCCGAACCCCGGCGCCAGATTCGCATCGAGCAGCCGCGCTGCGCCGGTGCCGACACAGATGCGGTCACCCGCCACCATGACCTCGAAGCGGTAGTCCAGGCCGTCGCATGTGACTTCCAGGGACACCGGTCCGTCGTGCAGGGCGAGGAAGTCCGTCTGCTCGAGGTCGGCCACCCGACGTCGCACGGCGGCGATGGGGCCGTGGGCAGCCCACTCGACGAACAACTCGTAATGATGCTCCCTGCCGGCGTAGGCGGTGATCCCTGCGCGGACCCCGCGTCGCGGCCATGTAGCGACGGTCGCGTGGAACGACGCCTCCTGCTCGAGCTGCCGCAGCAGGACCGCAGGGACGCGATCCGGTCCGTCAAGCGTGCCGGGGAGGCTGGGCAGGCGCATCTCCGTCGCCTGCCCGACCCGCTGTATCTCGATGTCGGCGAGCGGGAAACCGCGCGTGCTCCAACCGTCGAGCCACGGATTCCCCTTGCTGCGCAACGACGTTCTGGCCTGCTTGAGCGCCGGAGCGGCCATTTCGAAGGAGACTGTGCCGGCACTGCCGATGACCGGCCAGCCCTCGCACCACTCGACCGGAGCCAACCAGGTCTCCCTGCCGAGCAGATTGGGACCCTGCACGCGACCTGACCTGGTGGCCAGGAACACCGCCCACCACCTGCCGTCAGGGGCCTCGACGAGATCCGCATGGCCCGTGCATTGAATGGGATTCACCACCAGGTGTCGATGCGTGAGCACAGGATTGTGAGGTGCCGGATCGAAAGGGCCGTACGGGGAGGTGCTGCGGGCGACCGTCTGCATGTGCCCCTTCTCCGTTCCGCCCTCGGCGGAGAACAGGTAGTAGAGGCCGTTCAGCTTGTACAGGTGTGGACCCTCGATGTCGTTGGAGCAGAAGCCGCCGTGGCCAGGGGTGATCGGCTGCAGGGCTCGCAGGATCCTGCCCGTGAGCGGGTCCACCTCGCCTTGCACGATGGGGCCGAGTCCGCGCTCGGGATCCCGGAGGTCGAGTGTGCGACGCGTGTAGTAGCAGGTGGCGTCCTCGAATGCGAGGGAGGGATCGAAGGCCTCCTGGTCCACCCAGGCGGCTGGTGACCATTCGCCCGTGGGGTCCTCCGTGTGCACGATGAAGTTGCCGACGACGCCGCCCGTCACGCCGAGTGCGGGATCGCGGGGACTGGCATTCGTGCACGCGACGAAGAAGGTGCCCTCATGATGGCGCAGGGTCGGAGCGAAGAGATTGAAGGGGCCGTCCGGGTCACCGTTCGGTCGCACCTGGTCGGGGCGGGTGACGGCATGCCCGATGAGCTCCCAGTGCACCAGGTCCGTTGAGTGGTGGATGGGGATGCCGGGCCAGAAGTCGAAGCTGCTGGTGGCCAGGAAGAAGTCGTTGCCCACGCGGCAGATCGACGGATCGGGTGAGACCCCGCGGATCACCGGATTGCGAAAGGTCTTCAAAGCGCGCACTCCAGCTTGCAGCCGGTGCCCGTGTCGAACGCGTGCGCACGGCCATCCGGCAGGACGAGCAGGCCCCGGCACTGCTCGGGCTTCGTCACTTCCAATCGGAAGCGACCGGCCACGACCCGCCATGCCACCTCAAGGCGCCCGTACGGAGTGTCCTGCCAGGTTGAGGCGCCCGTGATGCCGCCGCCCATCACCGGTTCGACGTGGAACACCCGATAGCCGGGAGCGCGCAGGCGCAGCCCGGCCACGTACCGATGCAGGAAGGACGCGACCGCGCCCTTGGAGTAGTGATTCAGCGAGGCATGCGCGATGCCTTCGCCGTCGATGCCGTTCCAGTCCTCCCAGATGGTCGTCGCACCCTTGCTGCGCATGTACATCCAGGACGGTGGCGTGTCCTGCAACAGCAGCTCGTAGGCGACGTCCGGGAAGCCGTTGTCGGCGAGTGCCGGGAGCAGGTAGGGCGTCGACAGGAAGCCCGTACCGACATGGGTGCCCGCTGCCCGGATGAGCGCAACCAGGTCCGCTGCGATCGCGGCCCGTTGGCACTCGGGCACGAGCCCGAAGTGCAGCGCGCGCACGTGTGCGGCCTGTGTGCCCACGCGCAATCGCCCATCTGCATCGATGAATTCCCGTTGCCATGCGTCTCGGGCACCGTCGGCCAGTGCCGAGTAGCGCTTCCCGATGTCCGTTCCCTTGCCGAGGATGTCGGCGATGCGCGCCATCTGCGCGGCGGAGCGGGCAAGGTACGCCGTCGCCACCTCGGACTTGTCTGCCCCCATGAACGCGCCGAAGTCACGCAGGTCCGCATCCGGTTCGAGCCACTCCCCGAAGTGGAAGCGGGAGTCCCAGAGGTAGCGCTCATGCGGCGCCGCGGGTCCGGTGCGCGAGGGATGCCGCGCGCCGGCCGCCGAGGCCTCGGCGTAGGCGACCCAGCGCACGGCCGCGTCCCAGGACTGCGCGAGCGCGGTGGTGGACGCATAGGCGTCGTACAGGTCGAGCGGTGCCGAGACGATGACGTCGCCCCAACCCGCGGAGCCGTGCGTGTCCGCGAGCGGACCGGGGATCGGCCTGCGCTCCGCGGGCGAGATGTGCTCGATGATGCCGTCCGCGTGCTGGTCGAGCATGACGTCACGCAGCCATCGCAGGCTCCAGGACTCCACGTCAAAGAGGTACGCGGCAGTGGGGGCGAAGACCTGCCAGTCGCCGGTCCAGCCCGCTCGCTCGCGCGTCGGACAATCAGTGGGGATCTCGCAGGCATTGCCACGGAAGCTCCACACCGTGGCCTCGTGCAGCCAGCGCAGGCGCTCATCATGGGAGTCGAAGCCGCCGATGCGGCGGAGGTCACTGTGCACCACGACGGCTTCGATGTCCGACGCATGCATCGCGCCCAGGCCCTCCACTCGCACATAGCGGAAACCGTGCGTTGTGAAGTGGGGCTCGAACACGTCGCCTTCGCGGCCGGCGGACACCACCTGGTCGACCTGGTGGCAGTCGACGCCGCCGTCGATGCCGGGGAAGTGGACGTCGAGGTGCGTGAGCGTGACATCGCCGGCGGCATCAAGGGCCTCGCCGTGGGTGAGGGTCACGACGTTGCCGGCAGGGCCCAGTCGCCGGAGCCGCGTCCAACCGTTGATGTTCTGGCCGAAGTCAGCGACCCACACCCCGGGGCGCGGCTCGGTGATGGATTGCGGGACCAGGCTCTCGATGCATCGAACCGTCGGGGCGGATGGCGGAAGGAGCGCGGCCGCCACCACGTGTGGCAGGGGCTGGTCCCACGAACTGTCGTCGTGCCCGGGCAGGTACACAGCCCGGTCGAAGCGTCGACGATCTTCGCGCTGCCCACGAAACAGGTCAGCAGCCATGATGTGACTGGGCGCGACCCGCCATCCCGTTCCTGTGAGCACGCGCTGGCAGTTTCCATCGCGCATGGTGACGTCGAGTTGTGCCGACAGCGCCACGTGCGCGCCCCATTGGTCAGGGATCTGGAGGATCCCGTTGGCGCCGCGGAACCAGCCGTCCCCCAATTGCGCGACGATCGCGTTGGGGCCCTCCCGAAGCAGGTGCGACACCGGGTACTCCTGGAATTCGATGCGGTGCTCGAACTGCGTGAAGCCCGGTCGCAACTCGGCATCGCCGACACGGACCCCGTTGATGAAGGCGCAGTACATGCCCTGCGCCGTGATGCGAAGGGAGCCCTCGACCGGCATCGAACGCAGCGTGAACTCGCTGCGGAGGAGGTACACCGGGCGCTCCCCCACGGGGGCCGGCGACGCCTCCGCGACCCGGATCCACGCCGTTGCAAGGTCTCCGGCGCACTCGCAGGACACGGGGCCACACCTCCATCCTCATCGCGGCCACAGGCGGGACCTCGCCATGGAACGATCCAGTGGCGCGCGTGACGCTAGGTCGGGGCCCATCGCCTGCCAAGCCGTGTTTCCACTCATTGGCAAGGTTCACCAACCTGCAACGAAGCGATCCCGGGCAGCGGGAGGTCGCGGAGCATGCGCGGCTGAAGGCGGCAGCCGCCTTCATGTGCATCAGTGTCACAACTCGCCCAACGCCAACGCATGTCGAAAAGGCGTTGTGAATACTGCTCAGAATCCCGGTGCCCGGGCGCTTGCAAATGTCAGCCGAGTCTTGGATCGATCTGGGACAACGGCTCATGGCCCCATGACTCTCGCGCCCTAGCGTCGCGCGCAGAGGTTCCGCCCCGGCGCCTCGGACAAGGAAGCATCATGTCGAACGAATCCACAAGCGGCGCCGGTCGTCGCAAGACCCTCATCGGCGCGGTCGGCCTCGTCGCCGCCGGTGCCCTCATCGGTGGCGCCGTCATGCTCACCGGATCCGCATCCGCTGACACGAACACCGCCACCACGCCGTCCTCCGCCAGCGCGACGGCGTCGAGCGACACCCCCACGGCGACGCAGAGGTGGCACTCGAACACCGATCCCGCCCATGAGGCGGCGGAGTCCGCAGCCCAGAAGGCGGCCGAAGTGCGTGCTGATGCCACCGGTGTACCTCCGGCGGGCATGGGCGACGGTGACGGTGACCACGGCCCGGGCGGCTTCGGTGGGCACTCGAACACCGATCCCGCCCATGAGGCGACGGAATCAGCGGCCCGCCAGGCAGCGGAGGCCGCACGCGATGCGCAGCTGACGAGCTCGTCCTCATCCAGCAGCAGTTCGTCGGGCACCACTGCCTGATCGCGACGCACAGCAAGCGGGGGTGGACCACTGAGTGGTCCACCCCCTTCACCGACCCCATTGGCGCAGGCACCGGCCCGTCCCTTAGCGTCGTCCGCGACGACACTGGAGGCAGGGATCATGGCGCTCATCCACGCACTGCTGCTGCTCGGATGCGCGGTGGTCATCTACTTGTCCTGCGAGTGGTTCGTGAATGCCGTCGAGTGGCTGGGCATCCGCATGCGCATGGGCACGCTTGCCATCGGCACCATCCTGGCAGCCGCCGGCACTGCGCTTCCTGAGAGCGTCGTCACCCTGGTGGCAGTGACCATGCGTCACTCGAGCGCCGCCAAGGACATCGGCGTCGGAGCGGCCATGGGCGGGCCGCTCGCGCTCGCCACCATCGCCTACGGCGTCACCGGATTGGTGCTGCTGCGCAGAAGGCGCACGCTTCAGGCCCTCCTGCGCGAATCGCTGCTGGCACCGGGCCCGAGACACGGACATCAGTCCATCGATCCCATGGACGGCGCGGACCTCAGCCGACTGCCCCGCGACCAGCGGTGGTTCCTCACCATCTTCGTGTTCAAGGTGGGGCTGGGACTCGTCGCCTTCAGCTTCAAACCCGCCTTGGGGCTGCTGTTCTTCGCGGCCTACGCGGCGTACTTCGTGCGCGAGATGCGCGATGACTCCGAGACCCACTCCGACGCTGACCTCGAGCCGCTCAAGCTGCAACCCCGTGCGAGCACACCCGCGGGCTGGGCCATCGCGGTGCAGACACTGGTCACCCTGGCGCTCATCTTCGCGGCGTCACAACTGTTCGTAGCACAGTTGGAGTGGGCCGGCCCGGCCATCGGACTGGCCCCTTCCGTCACCGCCCTGCTGCTGTCACCCGTCGCCACGGAACTTCCCGAGGTCATGAACGCGATCATCTGGGTGCGCCAGGGGAAGACGTCGCTGGCACTCGCCAACATCAGCGGCGCCATGATGATCCAGGCCACCATCCCCTCCGGCCTGGGCATCCTGTTCACGCCGTGGAAGTTCGACCACGTGCTCATGCTCTCCGGTGTGATCACGATGGTCGCCATCGCCTACCTCCTGTGGCTGCTGTCGAAGCAGCGCTTCACGGCATCGCGTCTGGCCTGGGCCTTCGCCTTCTACCCGGCATTCGCAGTCGGGCTGCTCATCCTCCGTTGACGGACCGATCGGCCGTTCAGCTGTGCAGTACCAGCGTGGTCTGCGCAGGCACACGCACGATCCTAACCGACCTGAGCAGTTGCAGGGTGGCCGTGCCGGCCCTCACGCCGTTCACGACCACCTGCCAATTGCCCTTCACAGGAAGCGTGATGGTCACCGGCTTCGGGTTCGGGTTGTGCGCGACCACGATCGACCGCCACGCATCGCCCGAAACGGAGCCACTGATGGAGTACTCGGCGACGCCTCGTGGTGCAGCCAGAAAGCGCAGGCCCTTGACGATGGCCGCTGCGGTCGTCATGCGGAATGCGGGATGCGTCCTACGCAGTGCGATGAGGCCCTTGAAGTAGGTGACCGTGCTGAGGTTCTTCTCGCGCGACAGCCACTTCAACGAATTCACGGAGTCGGGTGACTTGTACGAGTTGGCGTCGCCACCCTTGGTACGCATGAACTCCTGGCCGGAGTCGATGAAGGCGACACCCTGCGCGAGGAGGGCGATGGAACTGGCGAGTCGGAATACGCGCATGCGCTCCGCCGACGAGGCCCGGGGCATGCTGGCCTGCAGCTTGTCGAACAGCGTGAGGTTGTCGTGCGCCTCCACGTAGGTCACCGACTGCCCCGGTTGGATGGCCCCCCAGGTTCCGCCGATGCCATGCGGGAACGGGACATTCGCCACGATGCCGGCCTTGACGTCAGGCAGCCTGCCCGTGGCCCCCTGCGCGTACCCGCGCTCCGTCGCGTTGAACACGGAGCCCTTGATGCCGTCGCGGATCCCGTCATTGAACTGGCCGATGCGGGGCAGACGGGCGGCGTTCACCTGGTCGGCCTTCTGGTTGTCGGGCAGGAGGTTCCCCATGTTCCAGCCCTCACCGATCATCAGGATGCTGGGATCGATCGCATCCAGTTCGGCACGGATGCGGTTCATGGTTGCGATGTCAAGGACGCCCATCAGGTCGAAGCGGAAGCCATCGATGTGGTACTCCGTGGCCCAGTAGCCCACCGAGTCGGCGATGAACTTGCTCACCATGGGCCGCTCCGAGGCGACCTCGTTGCCCACTCCCGTGGCGTTGCCGTAACTGCCATCGGGATTCATGCGGAAGAAGTAGCCCGGCACCAGTCGTTCGAAACTGCTGGCGCTGGCGTCGAAGACATGGTTGTACACGACATCCATGACGACGCGCAGGCCATCGTCGTGCAGTGACTGCACGGTCTGCTTGAGCTCCATGATGCGGTTCGTGGGATCGGCGGGGTTCGTCGAGTAGCTGCCCTCGGGAACGTTGTAGTTCTGCGGGTCGTAGCCCCAGTTGAACTGGTCGTTCGTCGTCTCATCGATGGTCTTGAAGTCGTATATCGGCAGGAGCTGGACGTGGGTGACACCGAGTTCCTTGATCGCATCGATGCCCGTCTTCGCCTTGCCGTCCGGCGTGGTAGTGCCGTGTTCCGTCAGGGCCAGGAACTTGCCCTTGTGCGCGGCACTGATGCCACTGCTCGGGTCCATCGAGAGGTCGCGCACATGAAGCTCATAGATGACTGCGTCTGTGGCGTTGCCGCTGAATGGAGGCTTGGCGGACGTCCATCTCGCGGGATTCGTCCTGCTGAGGTCCACCACCACGCCCCGCAGCCCGTTGACCGTGGTCGCCCGGACGTAGGGGTCGACCGCCTCACTCCACGCGTCGCCGAGCCTCACCCTGTAGGTGTAGATGGTGCCGTTGCGATCACCGGACAGTCTGGCGAACCATGTGCCCTTCACGTCTGCGCTCATCGGATAGACCGTCGGTTGCGCGCTCGGATCCGCACTCGGGTAGACCAGCAGGCTCGCAGCGCTCGCCGTCGGTGCCCACACCCGGAACGCGGTTGAGGTCGCACCATAGGTGTTGCCGAGGTCGTTGCCGTCGTACGTGTACGCGTCATTGAAGGCCTGGCTGGTGAGGACGTCGCCCAGCAGTGCAGTGCGCGAGCCGTACACGGTCTGGTTCACCACGTATGTCCCATCGATGGCGAGATCCGACGCGAGCGTGAGCACCAGTTGGGCATTGGCGTTGGAGCCGTCGCTCGTGGCAACACTCGTCACCGCGGGAGTGCCCGGTCCGGACACCGAGAATCCGTTGGCGCCTGCCCCTGGAGTGAACGTGTGGTTCAGGAGCACGGTGATCTTGCGCAGGCCGTCGATCCTCGCCGACAGGATGGCGGGCGCCACGCTCGGCTTCGAGTAGTAGATGTTCGCATCCGCCTGCATCAGCCAGATCTCCGTCGATCCGTCGGCCGCGAACTTCGTGATGAAGCGGTCGGCGTTGACGTCCTTCGAGACCCAGTCATTCCCTGCCTGACTGAGCCGCACGATGATGCCGACCTGGTCCGACTGCGCCGTCCCCGGGACCGTGAACCTGCCCACCACCCCGAAGTCGTCGGTGCCGGTGAACTGGTAGCCGGCACCGCTGCCGTTCTTCGGCCACATCCACAGGTTCCAGCCGGTGTAGTCGCCGGCGAAGCGCTGGTAGTGCACGGTGATGGTGGTCGACGCGGGGAGGGCCGTCGCCGGCACCACCGAGACTGCGAGTGAAGCCACGGCCAAGCCGAGGGCAAGACGGATCTTCATGAGGGCCTCCTGGGAGACCTTCACGGTAGCGAGGGCGTCAGGACCGCACGAGGGCCAACCGCCATGCAACAGATCACGATTGCGAATGCCGACGTCACGTCCCCCGCACGCTCCGCTTGCTGTGCACGGCGAGCAGCGAGGTGGTCAGCGCTCACCGCGCCGCTGCCAGCGGAAGCTCGTGGTCGCCAACAGGGCCGCGACTACCAGCCAGGCGATGAGCACCACGGCTGTGCGCCCGACTTCGAAGGAACCGGTGGTCTCCATGCTGGCGGCGCGGCTCGGCATGAACACGCTGCGCATGCCCTGCGTCAGCCATTTCAACGGGAACAGCGACGCGAACTGCTGCATCCAATGCGGCAGGTCCCGGAACAGGAAGTACACGCCCGACGTGAACTGGAGCACGAGCACGATGGGGGACACGACTGCCGAGGCGGTGCGCCCCGACGACGGCACACTGGAGAAGGCGATGCCGAGCAGGGTGCAGGAGATGAGCCCGAGCACCGAGATCCAGGTGAAGCGCCACCAGGTGTCGAGGCCGCTGGGCATGGTGATGCCGTAGAAGCCCACACCGACAGCGATGAGCACGATCGTCTGTCCGATGTATGTGACGAAGACGAGGCCGATCTTCCCCATGAAGTACGCGGCCTTGGGGATGGGTGCGCCCTGCAGGCGCTTGAGCGTCCCCTCCTCGCGCTCCTGCGGCATGCCGATGGCCAGGTTCTGGAACGACGTGTACAGCACGCCGCTGGCGATCATCCCGGCGACGAAGTACTGCGCGAAGGTCACGCCGCTGTGTCCGAGCTTCTGCTGCCCGAAGACCGAACCGAAGATCACCATCAGGACAACCGGGAAGACCAAGGTCCAGAACGCCATCTCCCGGTGTCGCACCAACTGCTTGATCTCCACCACCGTGCGTGACCAGCCGAGCCGCAACAGGCGCATCACGCTGACACCCCGTCCGCATTGGCTGCAGCGAACACGAGGTGCAGGTAGACATCCTCCAAGGACGGGCGGACGACGCTCAGCTCCGGGATCTCACCCTCGAGCCTGGACACCAGTGCGCGTATGAACGCGGTCGGCTGCTCCGTCTGCTCCTTGCGCGCCACGCCCTCCTCGACCCAGTGCACGGTGGCACTGCGCATGGCCTCAGCGCGCAGGCTCGAGGGCGACTGATCGGCGAGCACCCGCCCCTCGGCGATGACGGCGACGCGGTCCGCGAGTCGTTCTGCCTCGTCGAGGTAGTGGGTGGTGAGGAGGATGGTCACGCCCTTGGCCTTGAGGTCCTCGATGAGGGTCCAGAAGTGGCGCCGCGCCTCCGGATCGAAGCCCGTCGTGGGCTCATCGAGGAAGAGCAGTTCGGGCTGACCGATGATGCCCAGCGCCACATCGAGCCGCCGTCGTTGCCCGCCGGAGAGCTGCCTCACCCGGGCCCTGCGCTTCTCCTCCAACCCGACCATCCTGATGACCTCGTCGACGTCGGCCGCGTGCGGGTAGATCTCCGCGAAGTGTCGCACCGCCTCCGTCACGTTGAGATCCTTGAGATCGGCAGCGGTCTGCAAGACGATGCCCAACCGCGCCTTCCAGGCCAGATCGCCGTGCGCAGGATCGACACCGAGCACGGACACCTCGCCGCTGTTGCGGATGCGGAAGCCCTCCAGGACCTCCGTCATCGTCGTCTTGCCCGCCCCGTTGGGGCCGAGCAGGGCAACGCACTCCCCACGGTGGATGTCGAGGTCGACACCGCGCAGCGCCTGCACCTCGCCGTAGGCCTTGGTCACCTGCCGAGCGCGCACCGCCAGGTCAGTGTCGCTCACGGCACCACCCGCGCGTTGTACTCGCTGAAGTCGGGCCGGGTCGGCTCGTAGTCCGCAGCGAACAGCGGGGACGAGACCAGGAAGTCGGCAGTCGAGCGGTTCCAGGCCATCGGCGTGTTCCATACCGTGCCCAACCGCATCAGCGCCTTCACGTCCGGATCGTGCGGCTGCGATGAGAGGGGGTCCCAGAAGAACACGAGCAGGTCCACCTGACCGGTTGCGATGAGCGCACCGACCTGCTGATCGCCGCCGAGCGGGCCCGAGAGCAGTCGGGCGACCGGCACGTCCAGTCGTTCCGCGAGCAGGCGGCCGGTGGTGCCCGTGGCGATGAGGTTGTGCCGCGCCAGGGTGCCCCGGTTGAAGTCGGCCCAGTCGAGCAGCTCCTGCTTCTTATGATCGTGTGCGACAAGCGCAATCGTCCGCTGCGACAGCGCCGCCGACTGCGGCTGGTGCTGCTTCGATCCCGGCATGCTGCCTCCTCGTGTCGTGCGCCCATGCTTGCAGATGCACGTGCACGGGCGGCGAATTGTGTGTGTCGTCTCGCTGCCGAACACGCGTGGCGAGGAGGGCGACCGCGCTCAGGCCCGGGGCAGTGACACCCTCACGGCCAATCCGCCCAACGCGCTCTGCTCCGCCCACACCGCGCCGTCGTGCGCACGGGCGGTCTCACGCACCATGGACAGGCCCAGCCCGGTGCCACCGGGTACCGCGTCGGTACCCCGTTGCCCGCGCTCGAAGATGCGCTCCCGCTCCTCCTCGGCAACCCCTCGACCATCGTCCTCCACGCACAGTTCAACGGTCGCCGGGGTCATCGTGAGAGTGACGCCGATCGTCGTCCGGGCGTAGGTCAGGGCGTTGCCCAGCAGCTCATCGGTGACACGGGATACCGCGCCCGCATCCGCCAGCAGGAAGGCGCCGGCATCGACCTGCGACACCACGGTCACGCCCTGCTCCTGTGCGAGCACGTCGAATGCCGCCAGACGGGCGCGCACGTCGGCGGAGGCGTCCACTACCTCGCGCTGCGGGAGGTCGGTACGAGCCAGGGCGAGGACTTCGTCGATGCGCTGCGCCAGTCGGTCCACCTCACCGAGGGCATGGTGCGCCTCGGCCGCCATTTCCGGGTCCGTCGCCATGTCCTCCATGCCCTCGAGGCGCAGCCGGATCCCCGTGAGCGGTGTCCGCAGGTGGTGGGAGGCGTCGGCGGCCACCCGCTCGGTGCGGCGCACCAGGTCGTGCAGGCGCGCAGCCGTCTGATTCAGGGATCGCGCCACCGCCCGCACCTCGGCCGGCCCCACGTCCTCCTGAGCTCGCAATGTGAGGTCGGCGTGCAGACGGCCGGCCAGGCTGGCCAGGGCACGCACCGGTGCGGCAATCGACGAGGCGAGCAACCAGGCGATGATGCCTGCCACCAGCGTCACTGCTGCCACGAACAGGCCCAGGGACAACTCGGTGCGGCGCACCGCCGCCTGCACCACGTCCTCGGGCAGGGAGAAGCGGACGGCCGCCACGATGTGCTCGTTCTTCACCACGGGCGCGGCCACGTAGCGCAGGTCGGTGCCCAGCGTCTTCGACGGACGCACGTCGGAGGACATGGCGCCGGCAAGCGCGCGCATGATCTCCGGTCGGTTGAATGTGCGATCGAGACTGGTGCGATCACTGTCCGCTATGAGGTCGAGGTGGGTGTCCACGACGACCACGCGCTCGTTGGCTCGCGTGGGTGCGGCGGCGATCGTCGCACCCCACAGCGAAACGGGCTGCGAGGACAGGAGC
>DAHWFQ010000007.1:0-4766 GCA_027324895.1 Actinomycetota bacterium
CAACCCAGGGCAGGGGCGCCGGAGGACACGAATGCGCTGTCTCCGCGGTACCCCGCCCGCAGCCCGACCACCCTGACGTCACGCATGTGCCCACCCCATCGCTGTTCGCCGGCGACAGCAGCGGCCGGCCCACCAAATGTAACGTTTCAATTCGCGCTTGTCATGTGCTTCCGGGCAGCAGTCCGGCGCCACCGCGATGCCGGGAAGCGGGTGGCGCCGTCCTTGGGGATCGGGGGAGGTCCCGAGGGCGGCGCCACGTCTCGGGTGGCCCCCGCAGCGCGTGTCAGAGGCGTGCGTCCCAGTAGCCGCAGAAGGGATCGACGGGGCTCACGCCGGTGAACCCGCTGCGACCGAGCAGCTTGTCAACCACCGCCGTCACGGTCTGTGCGCTGTACCCATAGGCGTTGATGAAGGTCTTGACCCGAGGCACGTCCTGCAGGTGGAAGGGGCTTCCCAGCGAGACGAAGACCGTGGGCATCTCATTCAGGTACTTCGGTGCGTCGTTGGCGAGCAGCGGTGCCCACTGCAGCCGCACCGTGGGGGCGGAGCTGGCCGGCTCGTACTGCGCCACGTAGAGCACGAGGTCGTAATTCGCGAGCAGGTCGTCGTAGCCGACGGCGTCCCGGCCCGCGAACACGTCGTCGAGCGACGGCCGCCCCGCGCGATCGAACAGCGTGGCCTCGAAGCCGGCGGCGTTCAACGCCTCGGTGACGCGGTTGCCATTGGTGACGCGATGCGTCCCCGCCGCGATCTTGTGGTGGTTGGGGTTCGCGTCCTCGGTGTAGTACACGAGCACGCGCCTGTGCCTTGTCGGGTCAAGGGGCAGGACACCGGCTTCCCGCTCCTTCACAAGGGTGATCGCCTGTTCCGCGGTCGCCAGCGACCAGGCCCGGTGCTCCTCGAGGGGCAGCGCGCTGAAGGCGTCGAGCCCCGGCACCAGCTCGTCGGGCGTGGCCCGGTGCAGGCCGAGCGAGGCCTTGAGCGCGAGCGTGCGCGTCACCGCTTCGTCGACGCGGCGCATCGAGAGCACCCCGTCGGCGATGCCCTGGTGCACCGACGCCACATCCTTGGCGTAGTTGTTGGCGAACAGCAGGACATCCGTGCCGGCCTCGATGATGAAGGGCAGGGCCCTGGCGCGTGGCATGGGGATGGTGAAGCCGACCATGCTCAGCGCATCCGACGAGATCACGCCGTTGAAGCCGAGTCGATCACGCAGCAGGTCGGTGAGGATCTCGGGCGCCATGGAGGCGGGGAGGATGTCCTCATCGGCGATGCCGGGACGCAGCAGCTTCGAGTACGCGGGCAGCGCGATGTGCCCGACCATCACGCTCTTGGCGCCGGCGTCGAAGACCCGACGGTAGACCTCGCCGAAGCTCGCCTCCCACTCCTCCACGGACAGGCTGTTGACCGTGGTGACGAGGTGCTGGTCCCGGTCGTCGACGCCGTCGCCGGGGAAGTGCTTGGGCGTCGCGGCCACGCCCTGCGACTGCATACCGCGGATCATGGCCTCCGACATGTCGGCGACCTTGACGGGGTCCGAGCCGAAGCAGCGGATGTTCGTGATGGGGTTGTTGTGGTCGTACTGGATGTCGACGATCGGCGAGAAGCCCCAATTGCAACCGACGGCCCGCGCCTCCCGGCCGGTGGCGATGCCGAATCGCTCGGCATGGGCGATGTCGTTCGTAGCCGCCACCTGCATGGGGCTGCCGAACGAGGTGCCCTCCGCGATCAAGCCGTCCGCACCCTTCTCGAGGTTCGCCGAGAGGAGTGCCGGCACCCTGGACTCGCGCTGCAGCAACCTGGCCACACTGACGACGTCAGCAGCGGGCATGCCGCGCAGCATGTAGCCGTTGGGCTGCGCGATGGCGAGATCGGCGCGGATGGCGTCTAGGTCGGCCGAGCGGCAGAGCAGGTGGAACAGCTGCCCCACCTTCTGCTCGGTGTCCATGGCGGCCAGGGTGTCCCGCACCCAGGCCTGGGCCTCCGCATCGAGGTGGAAGGGTGCTGCGGCGAGGTCGATCATCTGTGCTCCTGTGATTACAGCCATCGTGGCAATTCCGGTGCGGAGGAGCCGTCCTCCGCGGTGACGTCGGTCGAGGGTCGCCCGGCGAGGTAGGCGGCCAATTGGGGCAATAGCCCTTGCACGACAACGGGTTCTCCGTCACCAGCGATCCGCCATTCGGTGCCGGCGCCGTCGCGGACGAGCAGGGCCGGTCCTTCACCGCTGCCGCGCTTCGTGGCGATGTCGCCCATGAGCGCGTGCAGGAAGTCGGTCGGCAGGTCGTCGAAGGTCACGCCGGCACCGAGATCCGTGCTGTGCACCATCACCTCGCGCACCCGCAACCATGGGATGTCGGTGGCGGGCACCGTGCGGCCCTGGCCGGTCACGACCGAGCGGGTCCACGCCTCCTCGCCCAGTGAGTCGAGCGACGTGCGCAGGGTCGCGGCACTCCTCGCGAACCAGGCGCGCAGTTCTGTTGCTGGCCTCGTGGCACCCGCTTCGATGTCATCGGCGCGCTGCGTCGGTGACGAGTACATCGGTCGCTCCTCGCCGGTCCTGGCCCAGTGAACCAAGTTGCACAACGCATCCGCGTTGGCCGCCAGGTGGGCGAGTAGGTGGAGCCGCGTCCAGCCCGGCAGCACGGACGGTTGCGCCAACGCATCATCGGTGACGCCGGCCAATGCGTCGGACACCAACGCGGTGCCCTCGTCGATCCAACGCAGGGAGTCGGACAGGGTCCTGGTCATGCGACGACCTCCGCAACTGCCCGTGCATTCGAGCGGCCGAGGCCGCTGATTTCGGTGGTGAGGGTCTGGCCGGCGGTCAGGTAGCGCTCGGGTCTGCGGGCGTGGCCGACGCCGCCGGGGGTGCCGCAGGCGATGACGTCGCCGGGTTCGAGGGTGAGGATGGTGGAGGCGTATGCGACGAGGTAGGGGCCGAAGGGGGTGGAGTGTTCCCAGGTCTTGCCCTGCAGCCACATGAGGGACCGGTACTGGCAGTCGCGCATGGTGACGTCGTTGATGACGGCGAAGCCGGCGATGGCGGCCTCCGCTGCGACGCCAACCGGCTGCGCCGGGAACCGCACCGGCAACATGAAATCATCGGTGTTCGACATCGGGCGGTACTCCTTTCGAGCGGGATGGCGGTTGAAGTGGCGAGTCAGGCGAGGGACTGCCAGAAGGCACGGGCAGGGCTGACATGCGGCGACTGCACCGTGCGGGAGCCCTCAGCCGCCCTGATCTCCGTGGTCACCGGCGTCGCGTCGGGACCGAGGGGGATGCGAACGGCGACCTTGCGGTCCCCGGTGGTCGCGACGATGCGAACGGCGGGCGCCAGTGCGGTCGAGTTCACGCAATGCGCGCGCAGGGTGACACGCTCGTCATTGGTGCCAGCGGTCCAGCCGTCCGTGGTCCGATGGAGATCGGGGGTCGGGCACTCGATGCCCAGATGTGCCAGTTGGGCCACCACCTGCGAGAGTCGGGATGGCTCATCGCCGAGGCTCTCCAGGTGCACTTCCACCAGGTACGGCTGGTCGCCGTCGATGATGGATGCGAAGAGGCCGCGTACGTCGTCCAGCGCGCGCACGTCCACATTCGAGCGCTCCACCCGGACCTCGTGCTTGGTCGCAAGCGCCCACAGTTCGTCAACCTCGCGCCAGTCCTGCGCATAGGGATCGACGACGACGGCCGTGCTGGCATGCACGCCAGTGGCCAGCGCGTCGCGGAGGAAGGCCGCGTCCCCGACGATCACGTCCGCGGTCCTGCTGTCCGCCGCGAACTCGAAGGCGCTGGGCAGCGTGCGCAGTGCCGCAGCGTGCATGGCCGCGTGCGCTGACCTGCCATCGATGTAGACGGTGTGCCGGGTCATGTCATCGCTCCAACAGGACGCTGGGAAGTTGCTCGACGAGGGACAGCGCATAGGCGAGGTCGTCACCGATGCGATCGAGCGAGTACAGCGCCTCCGCGCCGTGCGCTTCAGCGAGCAGTTGACGCCACTCGGACACATAGCTCGCCTCGGGCGTGTGCCATTCGGTGGTCACGCCATTCACCGTCAGTCGCACCGTGCAACTCGAGACGAGTACGTACGACATCTGGAATTCGATGGTGAGGACACTCGATGGCGTGACGACGCGCATGGACCACTGCGGAGGCGTCCACTTGACGGGGAACAGGCCTATGTAGGAGACGGAGCAGCCCTCGGCAACGCCTTGCAGTGCGTAGCCCCGCGGCCACGAACGGCGTCCGGCGATCAGGGTTGGTGCGGTGGGGAGGAACTCGCGCACGAGTGGGATGTCGTGGGTGGCCAGGCCGAGAATGCCCATGGTGATTGTGGAGATCTCGGGTGGCGGACCAGCGGGAGCCGAAGCCGCAGCGCTGGGCGCCGGGACGAGCAATTGCGTCGCGCAATCCACCTGGTCCTCATTGGCGTCGATGCACGAGCTGACCTCGATGCTCGTCGGCCGCTCCCCCAACCCCCGCCACGTCGGCAGGGCCTGCAGGAAGGCGTGGTCGAAGGAATGCATGGCGCCCATGATGATGCGGGTGCCTGACTCGCGCGCCGCGGCCTGGATCGCCGTGAGTTCCTCGCGGTTCACCGCGAGGGGCTTCTCCGCGAGGACCACACGCTTGCCGGCGCTGCAGGCCTTGATGATCTGACGCGCATGGTGAGCGTTGGGGCTTCCCACCACCACGATGTCTACCCGCGCATCCGTGATGAGAGCGTCCTCGTCCGTGGTTGCGAAACCGGCGTGCTGGTCGGCCAGCCG
>DAHWFQ010000057.1:0-2881 GCA_027324895.1 Actinomycetota bacterium
CTCGGCGACGTGCTCGAGGCGCTCCGTCGCACCGGCCATGTCCGTCCCCACGGTGGGGGGCAGTGGCGTCTCTACGCCGTTGAGCACGAGGTCGCCGCCCATGCCGGTTGTGAGGTTGAGGACCACGTCCACCTTCGAGGCGCGGATGCGCTCGACCACCTCGCGGTAGAGGTGGGGGGCCCGGGCGCCCTTCCCCGTCTGGGGGTCGCGCACGTGGATGTGGACCACGGCGGCGCCGGCGCGGGCGGCGTCGATGGCGGATTCGGCGATCTGCTCAGGCGTCACCGGGACCTTGTCGCTGATGCCGGTGGAGTCACCGGATCCGGTCACGGCACAGGTGATGAAGGCCTCGGTCGCAAAGGGTCTCATGAGCGTCTCCGACTCCTGAAGGGGATGAATCAGCGGATTGACTGACTCACGAGTCAGAATGCTTCCGATGTGACCCAGCTCATGTCAACGGGACGCGCGGAACGGGCGGATCATGCGCCGGCAGGCCCCTGCCGATGCCAGATTGACAGCCGGGCGGCCTGTTCGTCGGCGAAGGGCACGACCCCGCGGGTGCCCTGGTCGTAGTGCAGGTACAGCACCTCGCCGATGGCCGCCACGGTGCCGTCGGACCGCACCAACTCGGTGGTGAGCTGCAGCTTGCGGGGCGCCTGGACGGTCACCGCAGTGCGTGCCGAGAGGTGGTCGGAGGCCTGCACCTCGGCCCTGTACGAGAGGTGCAGATCGACCGTGTACATGGTGCAGCCGGTGCGCTCGCGATACGCGGCACCGAGGTCGACGTGGTCGAGGAAGGCCTCGTTGGCGGCGGTCAGCGCGAGCGCGTATGCGGCGTCGTTCATGTGCCCGTTGTAGTCGATCCAGTCCTCGTGGATGTCGGTGGTGAAGGCCTCGAACACGGATGCTCCTATGCGAACAGTGAGGACTTGAGGAAGCTCACCATGGTGGCTCGCATGTGCTCGAGGGTCGAGGTCCCGACGAGCACCTCGACGCCCAGACCGTTGAACAGTGCCTGCATGTGATCGACGAAATCCTTAGCATTCACAGGCTTGAAGTCGCCTTCGCGAATTCCCTCCTCGACGATCTCGACTAGTCCTGACCGCCAGCGCTGATTGAGCGCGATGTGGGTGTCGCGCAGTTCCGGACGCAGGCTGGCCTCGTTCCAGAACTGCAGCCAGATGGACCACTCGTGTCGCGACTGCTGGTCGTTGGGGAGCTGGATCTCGACGATGCGCAGCAGCTTCTCCTTGGGCGTGATGATGCCGTCGAGCAGCTTGGCCTGGCGCTCGAAGGCCTGGGTGACTGCCCACTCGATGGCGGTGTTCAGCAGGCCGTCCTTGAACTCGAAGTGGTAGTGCACCGTGCCGGAGGTGGTCCCCACCCGCTTGGCGATGTCGGCGACGCGGACGTTGTTCACGCCACGCTCCGCGATGAGGTGGGCGGCGGCGTCGAGGATGCGTTCGCCGCGGTGCTTGTCGAAGCGCCCGTTGGACTCGGTCATGGGGGCGATTGTGCACGATCTGTCCAGCGTTCCATGGCCACGTTCGGCGTGCGCAGGCCACCGGTCGGCGACGTGACCTGCGTCACTACGGATTGTGATCGCCGAACTTATCGATTGCTCTATCGCGCCCCGACAAGGCCGGGCTAGGTTCCGCGAATCGCATCAGACTGATGCGTTAGTCGAATGGAGAATGTCCATGGGCATGACCCTCTCGTCGCGGTCCAGGAGTTCGTTCATCGCCGGCATCGCGATGCTCGCCCTGGTCGTGCCAACGATGAGCACCGCACATGCCGCCACCCTGGCGGCCAAGCCGGCCAAGCCGGTCAGGGGCGGCACCCTCACGGTCGGCGTCGCCGGTGGCGGGTCCACCGACACGCTGGACGCCCACAGCCCGGCGAACGAGGCGGACATCGCGCGCGTCTTCGCGCTCAACGAGTCCCTCGCCGGCTACGACGCCAACCACAAGATCGTCATGAAGCTGGCGAAGGCGATCAGCTCGAACGCCAACGCCACCATCTGGACCGTCACCCTGCGCAAGGGCCTCAGGTTCTCCAACGGCAAGCCGATCACGGCCGCCAACATCGTCTCGACCCTCAAGCGCATCGTCACCGACAAGAAGGCCTCCGCGACCTCGCTCGTCGACGTGGATTGGACCAACACCCGGGCCGTCACGCCGCTCACCGCGATCGTGGCGCTGAAGAACCCCAACTCGACCTTCATCGACACCCTGGCCGGTTACGCGGTGGGCATCGTCCCGGCGAACTACAACCCCAAGAAGCCGGTGGGTGCGGGGCCCTTCAAGTACGTGTCGTTCACGCCCGGCCAGCAGTCGGTGTTCGTTCGCAACCCGTACTTCTACCTCAAGGGCAAGCCCTACATCGACAAGCTCATCATCCGCAATTTCGCTGACGACAACGCGCGCATCAACGCGCTGCTGTCGAACCAGGTGGATGCCGTGACCTCCGTGCCGGTGTCGATGCTGCCCTCCATCACGGGCGCGGGCAAGAAGGTGCTGGAGTCGGTGACCGGCGCCTGGCACCCGTTCACCATGCGCGTTGACAAGCCCCCGTTCGACGATGTCCGGGTGCGTCAGGCCTTCCGGCTCATCATCAACCGGCCGCAGATGATCCAGCAGGTGCTCGGCGGGCACGGCACGCTTGGCAACGACCTCTACGCACCGCTCGACCAGTGCTACAACAAGTCGCTCCCACAGCGCTCGCAGGACATCGCACAGGCCAAGGCGCTGCTCGCTGCCGCAGGCAAGTCGAACCTCACCGTCGACCTCACGACGTCTGCCGGCATCTCCGGCACCGCCGTGCAGGAGGCCCAGGTGTTCGCGCAGCAGGCCAAGGAGGCCGGCGTCACGGTGAACCTGAA
>DAHWFQ010000038.1:0-4803 GCA_027324895.1 Actinomycetota bacterium
TCACCGACGACCTCGCGGCCACCTACGACCCGGTCTACAAGGTCAACCCGCCACTGCGCACCGTGGCCGACGTGGAGGCCGTGCGCGCCGGCCTCGCCGATGGCACCATCGACATCGTCGCCACGGATCACGCCCCGCATCCCACGGAGGACAAGGACTGCGAGTGGGCCGCCGCGGCCATGGGCATGCTGGGCCTGGAGACCGCCCTCTCGATTGTCATCGAGACCATGGTGGACAGCAGGCGCCTTGGATGGCGCGAAGTGGCTGCGCGTATGTCGTGCAACCCGGCCCGCATCGGCCGGGTGGCGGATCATGGTGCGGATGTCGCCGTGGGGCAGCCAGCCAACCTCTGCGTCGTGGACCCCGTGGCGTCGTGGGTGGTCGATCCGGCAGCCCTCGCATCCCGGTCCCGCAACACCCCCTACGCCGGGCGCCCCATGCGCGGCCGGGTGATGGCGACCTTCCTGCGTGGCGAGGCCACGGTCCTGAACGGAGCACTCACGCGATGAGAGTGGCACTCGTCATCCTGATGCTGCTGGCCATCGGGCTCAGCTACCTCGCCATGTACCGAGGCTGGCGCGCGCGCGTGGCCTCGCAGTCCTCGATGGCCGAACCGCAGGCGCGGTCGGCGGAACCCACGCTTGCCGGTCCCTGGAGCGGCACCTACCTGGGGGCCACGCGCGAGGGCAGTTGGCTGGACCGTGTCGACGTGCACTCGCTCGGCGCGCGCAGCCGGGCCTCACTGCGGCTCACGGCACATGCCGTGGACATCGAACGGGAAGCCGAGCCCTCCTTCTCCATCCCCTTCCGCGATCTGGTGGCGGTGCGGGCCGACAAGGGCATAGCGGGCCGCGCCTATGAGGACGGCGGGATCGTCGTCGTGAGCTTCCGGCTCGGGGCAGACACCATCGACATCGGGTTGCGTTTCCCGGAGACCGCAGCCCATCTCGCCGTGCTCACGGCGCTTTCGCAGGAGGTTGCATCGTGAAACCGGCACTGTTCGTGCTCGAGGACGGGCGCACGTTCCGCGGCTCCGCCTTCGGCGCCGACGGGGTGTGCTTCGGCGAGGCGGTCTTCAACACCGGCATGACCGGTTACCAGGAGACGCTCACCGACCCCTCGTACCGTGGCCAGGTCGTCGTCATGACAGCGCCGCACATCGGCAACACCGGCATGAACGACGCGGACCCGGAGTCCGAGCGCATCTGGGTCAACGGCTTCGTCGTCCGCAACCCCTCGCCCATCGCGTCGAACTGGCGCTCGCAGCGCTCGCTCGACGACGAGATGCGCGCGCAGGGGATCGTCGGCGTGGCCGGTGTCGACACCCGCGCCATCACGCGCCACCTCCGCGAGCGCGGGGCCATGCGTGTGGGGCTGTTCACCGGGGATGCCGTGACTGCGGACACCGATGCTCTGGTGGCGCAGGTGCTCGCCTCGCCCTCCATGGTCGGTGCCGACTATGTCGGTGACGTCACGACCCGGGCGGCCTACGTGGTCCCGGCACTCGGGGAGCGGCGCTTCACCGTGGCCGCGCTCGACCTCGGCATCAAGCGCATGACGCCCCACCGCATGGCTGAGCGTGGCATCGAGACCCACGTACTCCCGTCATGGACGACCGCCGACGAGTTGCTCGAACGCGGAGTCGACGGCGTGTTCTTCAGCAACGGCCCCGGCGACCCGGCGACGGCCGCGCACGCCACCGATCTGGCTCGCGCGGTGCTCTCCGCGGATCGCCCCTTCTTCGGCATCTGCTTCGGGAACCAGGTGCTGGGCCGGGCCCTCGGCTTCGACACCTACAAGCTGAAGTACGGTCACCGGGGTGTGAACCAGCCGGTCCAGGATCGACGCACCGGTCGCGTCGACATCACCGCCCACAACCACGGCTTCGCGGTGGACGCGCCGATCGACGTGATCAGCGAGACCCCCTTCGGCCGGGTTGAGGTGTCCCACCTGTGCCTGAACGATCAGGTGGTCGAGGGCCTGCGTGCCCTGGATGCCCGCGCCTTCAGCGTGCAGTACCACCCGGAAGCAGCGGCCGGACCGCATGATGCCGTGGGCCTCTTCGACGCCTTCGTCTCGAGCATGGCAGGAGCGCGCTGATGCCCCGTCGCGAAGACCTCAAGAGCGTGATGGTCATCGGCTCCGGCCCCATCGTCATCGGTCAGGCCTGCGAGTTCGACTACTCCGGCACGCAGGCCTGCCGCGTGCTGCGCGACGAGGGCCTGCGTGTCATCCTCGTGAACTCCAACCCGGCGACCATCATGACCGACCCCGAGTTCGCGGATGCCACATACGTCGAACCCATCACCCCGGAGGTGGTGGAGCGCATCATCGCCAAGGAACGCCCGGACGCGCTGCTTCCCACGCTCGGTGGCCAGACGGCCCTGAACACCGCCATGGCCCTGCATCGCAATGGCGTACTCGAGCGGTACGACGTCGAACTCATCGGCGCTGACGTGTAGGCGATCGAGCGCGGTGAGAATCGCGAGCGGTTCAAGGAGATCGTGGCCTCCATCGGGGCGGAAAGTGCACGCAGCGCCATCTGCCACACCCTCGATGAGGTGTTCGCTGCCGTCGAGGAACTGGGATACCCGGTCGTCGTGCGGCCGTCCTTCACCATGGGCGGGGCGGGCTCCGGCTTCGCCTATGACGCCGAGCAGCTGCGCAGGATCGCCGGCGCGGGCCTGCAGGCGAGTCCCACGACCGAGGTGCTGCTGGAGGAGTCGATCCTCGGCTGGAAGGAGTACGAACTCGAGCTCATGCGTGACCACCATGACAACGTGGTGGTCATCTGCTCCATCGAGAACATCGATCCGATGGGCGTCCACACCGGAGACTCCATCACCGTGGCACCGGCACTCACCCTCACCGACCGCGAGTACCAGCATATGCGCGATGTCGGGATCGAGATCATCCGTGCCGTGGGCGTCGACACCGGCGGATGCAACATCCAGTTCGCGGTCAACCCGGAGGACGGGCGGCTGATCGTCATCGAGATGAATCCGCGCGTCTCGCGCTCCTCAGCCCTCGCCTCGAAGGCGACGGGCTTCCCCATCGCGAAGATCGCAGCACGCCTGGCCGTCGGGTACACGCTCGACGAGATCCCGAACGACATCACCAAGGAGACGCCGGCCTCATTCGAGCCCACGCTCGACTACATCGTCGTGAAAGTGCCGCGCTTCGCATTCGAGAAGTTCCCCCAGGCGGACCCGACGCTCACCACGCACATGAAGTCGGTGGGTGAGGCGATGAGCCTCGGCCGATCCTTCCCCGAGGCCCTGCAGAAGGCCCTGCGTTCCATCGAGAAGCGCGAATCCGTCTTCGCCTGGCCGGCGGCGAAGTCCGATGTCGACGTGCCGGAGCTGCTCACGCGCATGGCCGTGCCACGCGATGGCCGCCTGAGTGAGGTGCAGCTCGCCCTCTGGGCCGGCGCATCGATCGAGGCGGTGTTCGAGTCCACGAAGATCGATCGTTGGTTCCTCGAGCAGATCGCACTCATCAACGACGCGGCCGACGCCATCCGCGCCGCGAGCGAACTCGACATCGACGGGCTGCGCGCCGCCAAGCAGATGGGTTTCTCCGACCTGCAGATCTCGCAACTGCGGGGTGCCACGGAGGACTCCATCCGCGAGCTGCGACATGGTCTCGGAGTGCGCCCGGTCTACAAGACCGTGGACACCTGTGCGGCCGAGTTCGCTGCGCGCACGCCGTACCACTACTCCTCCTATGACGAGGAGACGGAGGTGATGCCACGCAGCAAGCCGGCAGTGCTCATCCTGGGCAGTGGCCCCAACCGCATCGGCCAGGGCATCGAGTTCGACTACTCCTGCGTGCACGCGGCCATGACGCTGCGGGAAGCCGGCTTCGAGACCATCATGGTCAACTGCAATCCGGAGACGGTGTCCACCGACTACGACACCTCCGATCGCCTGTACTTCGAGCCGCTCACCTTCGAGGACGTGCTGGAGGTCGTGCATGCGGAGATGGCTGCTGGCCCGGTGCTCGGTGTCATCTGCCAGCTGGGGGGCCAGACACCACTCGGCCTGGCCCAGCGCCTGAAGGATGCGGGAATCCCCATCGTCGGCACCAGCCCGGAGGCCATCCACCTGGCCGAGGACCGGGGCGCATTCGGTGCCGTGCTCAACGCGGCCCACCTGCCCGCGCCCAAGTGGGGGACGGCCACATCCTTCGCCGAGGCCCAGGCGGTGGCCGACGAGATCGGGTATCCGGTGCTCGTGCGACCGTCCTATGTGCTCGGCGGCCGTGGCATGGAGATCGTCTACAACGAGGAGGCGCTCAAGACCTACCTCGAACGGGCGACCCTCATCGAGCCGGGTCGTCCCGTCCTCGTCGATCGCTTCCTCGACGACGCCTTGGAGATCGACGTCGATGCGCTCTACGACGGGGTCGACCTGTACATCGGCGGTGTCATGGAGCACATCGAGGAGGCCGGCATCCACTCCGGCGACTCCGCTTGCTCGCTGCCGCCGATGACGTTGGGGGCCCGGGAGATCGAGCGCATCCGGCGCAGCACCCTCGCCATCGCAGAGGGCGTCGGCGTGCGCGGCCTGCTCAACATCCAGTTTGCGCTGGCAGCGGACGTGCTGTACGTGCTCGAGGCCAATCCGCGCGCCAGCCGCACGGTCCCCTTCGTCTCCAAGGCCACGAACGTGCAGCTGGCCAAGGCTGCGGCGCGCATCGCCCTCGGCAGTTCGATCGCCGAACTGCGGGGCAACGGCATGCTGCCGGCGCAGGGCGACGGCGCCGACGTCGTGCCAGGCGCGCCGGTGGCGGTCAAGGAGG
>DAHWFQ010000040.1:0-4995 GCA_027324895.1 Actinomycetota bacterium
GGTGAGTCGGCGTCTCCATGGCGCACACGACGGTCACGGCGCCGCAGTGCCGCAGGCGCGAGGATGGGCCCGTGAGTAAGGGGCCGCGCAGCGATGCGGTGTACCTCGGTGACGACGACACCGGGTGCACCATCCTGCACATCGACATGGACGCCTTCTATGCGAGCGTCGAGCTCATCGAGCGGCCGGAGCTCAAGGGCAAGCCGGTGATCATCGGTGGCACCCAGGGGCGGGGTGTGGTGCTGTCCGCCACCTATGAGGCCCGCGCATTCGGCGTGCACGCGGCCATGCCGGTGGGACGGGCGCAGCGCCTGTGCCCGCAGGCGGTGTTCATCAGCCCCTCGCACCACCGCTACGACGAGGTCTCGCAGGGCGTCATGGCGATCTTCCGCGACATCACGCCCTACGTCGAGCCGCTGTCGCTCGACGAGGCCTTCCTCGACGTCGCCGGCGCCGTGCGTCGGATGGGTCGACCGCGTGAGATCGCCGCCCTGATCCGGGCCCGGGTGGAGGCCGAGCAGCGCATCACCTGCTCGGTGGGCGTGGCGCCCAACAAGTTCGTGGCCAAGGTGGCGTCGACCACCTGCAAGCCCGACGGGCTCATGGTGGTACCGGCCGATCGCGTCGTCGAGTTCCTGCACCCCATGCCGGTGGGCGCGCTGTGGGGTGTCGGTCCCAAGACCGAGGAGCAGCTGCACCGACTGGGCCTGCGCACGGTCGGCGACCTCGCACACACACCGCTGGACACCCTTGTGCGCGCACTCGGCACGGCCACCGGCAGGCACCTGGCGGAACTGGCCTGGGGACGTGACGAGCGCCGCGTCGACATGGAGGAGTCGGAGCGCAGCATCGGCAATGAGGAGACCTTCTTCCGTGACATCGATGATGCGGAGGAGATCAAGCGCGAACTGCTGAAACTCAGTGAGCAGGTCACCCGGCGCCTGCGGGGGCAGTCCCTGGCGGCGCGCACGCTGACCCTGAAGGTGCGCTTCGCCGACTTCACCACCATCACCCGCTCCAAGACCCTGCCCGCACCCACCGACACCTCGCGCGAGGTCTACGAGGTCATCGCCGGGCTCTTCGACGCGCTGGGTCTGCAGCGGGCCCGGATCCGGTTGGTCGGCGTGCGGGCGGAGGGCCTGCGCCCGGCCACCGAGCGTGCCGATCAGCTGGCCTTCGACACCCCGGAGCACGGGTGGCGGGATGCCGATCAGGCGAAGGATCGGGCCACCGCCCGCTTCGGCAAGGACGCGGTGAAACCGGCTCGCCTGATCCGACGCGACGACGAGCGGCGGGGCTGATCGCGGGCGGGTTTTCGCGTTCCTTTCGAGTTTCTTGGAAGTGTTACCTGACGATGACAAAGCCGCTTTCGGAATTCCCGACAGTGCGCTTATCGTTGATGCCGTAGGAGGTGCCAGATGCCACTGTCAGAACACGAGCAGAAGATGCTCGAACAAATGGAGCGCGCCCTCTACGAGGAGGATCCGCGCTTCGCGGCTGCCATTCGTGACACTCCCGCGCCCGCCAGTCGTGCGCGCCGCGGTGCCGGGCTCGGGGTTCTCGTTGCCGCGCTCGGTGTTGTCGCGATGGTGAGCGGCTTGGTGATGAACCTGCCGATCATCAGCATCCTCGGCTTCATCGCGGTGGTGGGCGGTACGTACATCGCCGTTCGCGGTGTCGCCACCGAGGGTCGTGCCGCCAAGGGCCCACGCGCTGCCAAGCCGAGCGGGTTCCTGAAGAGTGCCGAGGACCGCTTCCGCGACCGCCGCGACGGCAATCACGCCTGAGTAGGTCGCATCCCGGTGACGTCAGCCGGGAACGACAAAGCGCCGGACCCCGAGGAGTCCGGCGCTGCTTGCTGTCTGGGGCGCGCTGTGCCTAGAGCGACGCGGCGTGCTTGGCCAGCGCTGACTTGCGGTTCGCGGCCTGGTTGGTGTGGATGACGCCCTTGCTCACGGCCTTGTCGAGCAGCCGAGCGGCCTTCGCCGAGGCGGCCTGGGCGGTGGCGGCGTCGCCAGCTGCGATGGCCTCGCGGGCCTGACGCACGGCGGTCTTCAGCGCCGACTTGACCGACTTGTTGCGCAGGCGCGCAGCCTCGTTGGTGCGATTGCGCTTGATCTGGGACTTGATGTTTGCCACGTGATTCTCCTTCGGGTGCCTTGCACCCGTACCGGGCGAATGACGCGCAGAGAATACCCCGAAGGGTCGGGAGCGGCCTAATCCGTGGATCGGCGCAGTGCCCGGTGCGGCAGTTCCCCACCCGCGCGTGCGGGCGGGCTGGGCGCCGGATATGGGACGATAGACGTTCGCACGCACCAGCCGGCCGTTCGCGGCCGACCGACGACGAGGACTTCAGTGGCCAAGCCGACCCCGGGAAGCACCAGCCCCGAGCTCATCCGGAACTTCTGCATCATCGCGCACATCGACCACGGCAAGAGCACCCTGGCCGACCGCATGCTGCAGCTCACCGGCGTGGTCGACCCCCGCCAGATGCGCGCCCAGTACCTGGACCGCATGGACATCGAGCGCGAGCGCGGCATCACCATCAAGAGCCAGGCGGTCCGGCTGCCGTACCGGGCCGGTGACGGTGTCGACTACGTGCTCAACCTCATCGACACCCCCGGCCACGTTGACTTCACCTACGAGGTGTCGCGATCCCTCGCCGCCTGCGAGGGGGCGGTGCTGCTCGTCGACGCCGCCCAGGGCATCGAGGCCCAGACGCTCGCCAACCTCTACCTGGCCCTGGAGAACAACCTCACCATCATCCCGGTGCTGAACAAGATCGACCTGCCCGCCGCGCAGCCGGACAAGTACGCGGCGGAGATCGCGAAGATCATCGGATGCGACCCGGAGACCGTGCTGCGCGTCTCCGCCAAGACGGGCGAGGGGGTCGAGGAGCTGCTGAACGAGGTCGTGAGGGTCGTGCCCCACCCCGTGGGCGATCCCGGCGCACCCGCCCGCGCGCTCATCTTCGACTCCATCTACGACACCTACCGCGGCGTGGTCACCTACGTGCGCGTCATCGATGGCCAGATCCACACCCGCGAGCGCATCGCCATGATGTCCACCGGCGCCATCCACGACCTCCTGGAAGTGGGCGTCATCTCGCCCGAGCCGGTGGTCTCCAAGGAGGGCATCGGCGTCGGCGAGGTCGGCTACATCATCACCGGGGTGAAGGACGTGCGACAGTCACGCGTCGGCGACACCATCACCTCGGCCGTCAAGGGCGCCACCGAGGCGCTCGGCGGTTACCGTGACCCGAAGCCCATGGTGTTCTCGGGCCTGTATCCCATCGACGGCTCGGACTACCCGGAACTCCGGGATGCCCTGGACAAGTTGAAGCTCAATGACGCCGCCCTCGTCTACGAGCCGGAGACCTCGGTGGCGTTGGGCTTCGGATTCCGCATCGGCTTCCTCGGCCTGCTCCACCTGGAGATCGTCCGTGAGCGCCTGGAGCGCGAGTTCAACCTGGACCTCATCTCCACCATGCCGAACGTGATCTACCGCGTGGTGATGGACGATGGCAGCGAGTCGATCGTCACCAACCCCTCGGAGTTCCCCTCGGGCAAGATCCGCGAGGTGCACGAGCCCGTTGTGCGCGCCACCGTGCTCACGCCCACGGAGTTCACGGGCACGGTCATGGAGCTCTGCCAGTCCAAGCGCGGGCAGATGAACGGCATGGACTACCTGTCCGAGGACCGCGTCGAGTTGCGGTACACGATGCCGCTGGCGGAGATCGTCTTCGACTTCTTCGACCAGTTGAAGTCCCGGACACGCGGCTATGCCTCGCTCGACTACGAGACCACGGGGACGCAGGTCGCCGACCTGGTGAAGGTCGACATCCTGCTCCACGGTGACCCGGTCGACGCCTTCAGTTCGATCGTGCACCGCGACCGGGCCTTCAACTACGGCGTGAACATGGCCGCCAAGTTGAAGGAGCTCATCCCACGCCAGCAGTTCGAGGTGCCCATCCAGGCCGCGATCGGGGCCCGTGTGATTGCCCGCGAGAACATCCGCGCCATGCGCAAGGACGTGCTCGCCAAGTGCTACGGCGGTGACATCAGTCGCAAGCGCAAGCTCCTCGAGAAGCAGAAGGAGGGCAAGAAGCGCATGAAGATGGTGGGACGCGTGGAAGTGCCGCAGGAGGCGTTCATCGCTGCCCTCACCACCGGCGACGCGGAAGCCGCCAAGACGGCGGCCAAGAAGTTGAAGGACGCGCAGTAGGGTCAGTCGATGGGCATGCGTTCATCGGTTGCCGATCTCGTTCCGCGGAACGATGTCGAGCGCATCATGGCCGCGAGCTGGTTCGTGAACACGATGGGCAACGGCCTGTTCAGCGTCACATCTGCCCTGTTCTTCACCCGCATCGTCGGCATCGCGCCCATCAGGCTCGGGTTCGCGTTCTCCGTGGCGGCGATCGTCGGCCTGGCCACCACGCTGCCGATGGGGCAGCTCACCGATCGCGTGAGCCCGAAGCGTGTGAACATCTGGTTGTCGGTCGCATCCTCGTTCGGCATGTTCCTGTACGCCCTGTCCACGACCTACCTCTGGTTCTTCTGCGTGGCCATGCTCCTCGCTGTGACCGATCAGGGCGGCCGAGCAGCGCGCAATGTCCTGATGGCGCGAGTCGGCGGTCCGGATGGGCGCATCCGCATCCGGGCCTACATCCGCGCCATCACCAATCTCGGGATCGGGATCGGGTCGCTGATCGGCGGGCTGGCACTGGCCGTTGACAACGCCGGCTTCTACCGGGCGCTGATCATGGCCAACGCGGCCTCGACGCTCATCGCCGCGATCCTCATGCGCGGCCTGCCGGACATCGCACCGGTCCGGGCTGCGGTCCGGCCGCGGCGGACTGAGGCGTTGCGCGATCACACCTACGTCGTGCTCGCGCTCCTGAACATGGTGGCCTCGATGCACTACATGCTGCTGGAACTCATCGTCCCGCTCTGGATCGTGAACCACACGAGTGCCCCCCGCTGGGTCGCCGCAGGC
>DAHWFQ010000045.1:0-9898 GCA_027324895.1 Actinomycetota bacterium
TGCCCCGTCGGACGGCGACGGCCCCCGCGGTCAGGTCCTCTCCCGCACATCGGATGTCATTGCCAAGAGGGACGGTGCGGTCGATGCGCACCATCGCCTCACCGCCGTCGGTCCACTCGATGCGGATCACCGCATCGGCGCCGGGGGGCATCGGAGCTCCCGTCATGATGCGGGCCGCGCAGCCGGGGGCCACAGCCGAATGGGCCAGGGAGCCGGCGGCGATGTCGTCGGTGACGCGCAGCGTGGTCGGGACCGAGCTCACGTCATCCGCGCGCACCGCGTAGCCGTCCATGGACGCGTTGTCGAAGCCGGGCAGGTCACGCGGCACGGTCACGTCCTCGGCGAGGACGAGTCCCACGGCGTCGATGAGCGGAACCCGCTCGACGGGAAGCGGTGCAGCCAGCGCGAGCACACGATCCAGGTATTCCGCGAAAGCCATCACGGTCGAAAGCGTAGGCGCCACCAGCAGGTCATGGCGCGTCGAGGCAACCCGACGACGGCTCAGTGCTCGCGGTCGGACAACGTCCAGACCGCCGCCAGCAGTGCGAGCACCATGAAGCCCACGCCTCCGAGCATGGCCACATGCGTGCGTTCGACGACGAAGGCGGCGCGCCCGTACGCCGATTGCGCGATGTGCGCCGTGAGCACCACGAGCACACTGAGTCCGAGTGCGTTCCCCAATTGCACCGCGGTGCTCACGATTCCCGAGGCCGCACCCGCATCGCGCGGCTCCACGTTCGCGATGCCCGCGGTCGTGAGGCGAATCGTCGAGGCGCCCTGTCCGAAACCGACGAGCATCATGGGGAGTGCCACCGAGCCAAGGTAGGGAGCGCTGGCATCGCTGCGGCTCAACCACACCATGCCCACGAGCACGGCAGCCAATCCCCCCATGAGCAGGGGGGCATGCCCCCAGCGCCGACTGAGCCGGGGCACGAGGAAGGCGATAGCGAAACTCGCCAAGGTCATCGGCAGGAAGGCGAGGCCGGTGGCCATCGGATTCATGCCCCGCGCGTCCTGCAGGTACTGCGACATGAAGAACCAGAAACCCATCATGTTGCCGACGAAGAGCAGTCGCGCGAGGTTCGCGCCCGAGCGCTGGCGGCTGGCGAAGAGGCGCAACGGCATGATCGGTTGATCCGCGTCCCGCTCGTGCAGGACCAAGGCGACGAGCAGACCGGTGCCCAGGGCCAGCGCCGACTGGGTCAGGTGGTCACGCCAACCGAAGTCGGCGGAGCGCACGAGCCCGTACACGAGCGACGTCATGCCGAAGGTCGAGGCCAAGGCGCCACCCAGGTCGAAGCGTCCGGCATGCCGTTCCGTCTCGTGGAGGTGCCGCGTCGCCGTGAACAACAGCACGACTCCGACCGGCACATTGATGATGAAGGCCCAGCGCCACGAGAAGAGGTTCGTGATGATGCCCCCGAGCACCAGGCCCACGCTGGTGCCGATGCCGGTGATCGATCCGTAGATGGCGAGGGCGCGTCCGCGCATGGGGTCCACTGGGAAGCTCGTCGAGAGCAGGGCCAGCGTCGACGGTGCGATGACGGCGCCCGCCGCGCCTTGGAGCATGCGCGCCGCGATGAGCCAACCCGATGACGGGGAGAGGCCGACGAGCAGCGAGGTGGCGGTGAAGAGCGCGAGCCCCACCACGAACATGCGGCGGCGTCCGAGGATGTCGCCCGCACGCGCACCCAGGAGGAGCAGGCCGCCGAAGGCCAGCGAGTACGAGTTCGTCACCCACGACAGGTCGACCGCCGAGAACCCGAGTCCCTCCCGGATCCGCGGCAGGGCCGTGACGACAATGGAGGTGTCGGCGATGAGCATCAGGTAGCTGAGCGCGATGATCGCGATCACGCGATTCGGATGCCGAGCGGCCAGTTCCGCGTGCTGTGCTGCCGTCTTCGCTGCCATGGGGCCGTCTCCTCGCCGTTGTGCGCAGTGGATCACGCCCGGCGCGGGCCGTGGGAGTCCCGTCCATGACCGGTACTGCGAGAACCCGGTTGCGGCCCACGCGCACTTGGCCCTCCCTGCCTAGGCTTCGCGTGTGACATCCGCAACGCCGACCGAGCACACCGGTGCCGCTGTGCGCGTGGACGCGTGGACCTGGGCGGTGCGCCTCTACCCCACTCGGTCCGCGGCTGCCGACGCCTGCCGCGCCGGTCACGTCAAGGTCAATGGGAACAGTGTGAAGCCGGCCCATGCCCTGCGCGCCGGGGACACGGTTCGTGCGCTGACGCCGGGCGGGGAACGCATTGTGGTGGTGAGCGGACTCATCGCGAGGCGTGTGAGCGCCGCGGTGGCGATCGCCCAGTACCAGGATCGCACGCCCGCCGCTCCCCCGAAGGAGGAGCGTGCACTGCTCGGCGTGCGGGCCCGTGGCGCGGGCCGCCCGACCAAGCGGGACCGGCGCGAGATGGAGCGCCTACGCGGGCGCGCGTAGCGACGCGCGAGCCGGCCGAGTCGGGACGGGCCGTGCCGGTGACTACGCGTCCTGGCCCGGGCGCAGCCTCAGGATGTCCAGCATGAGGTCGAGCAGCGGCGTGGCAGTGCCCACCATGCGGGCCTGACGGACGATGCCGCCCACCTGCGCATCCAGTTCCGAGGGCTTGCCCTGCAGGATGTCGCGCTGCATCGAGGAGGTGGACTCGGCCGGCAGGCCGTCTCCGAAGGCGAGCGTGCGTGTGATGGTCTGTGCGTCGAGTGGCACGCCTCGGGCGATCGCCACGTCGCGGATCTCGGCGATCACCGCCGTGAGTTGCGCGCGCAACTGCCCGCGCAGGACTCCGAGGGGCTGCTCCGCGAGTGCGCCCAGCGCACCGAGCGGGACGACGAACATGGCCTTCTCCCACAGGTCGACCCAGACGTTGTCGGGGATGACCGCTTCGAAGCCGGCTTGGCTGATCGCCGTGGCGATAGCCGTGATGGCGGACGTGGTCTGGTTGTCCCAGGCATTGAAGGTGAATGAGCGGGGTCCGCCGTGGTACGCGACCACCGCCGGGCCGACGTGCTCGAGGAATCCACGCACGATGCAGGGGACGACTGCGCGCTCGCCAACGTAGCCGGCCGTGAGGTAGGGCGCCTCCACGCCGTTCTGCACCGGCATGACGAGGGTCCGTGGTCCGAAGAGCGGCTGGGCAGCCTCCAGGGCAGCCCGCAGGTCGCGTGCCTTGGTGGTGACGATGACGACATCGACGACGCCGACATCGGTGGCCGAGTCCGTCGCGTTCACGCGGACCACACGGGCCCCTTCGCCGTCCCGCAACTCGAGGCCCTTGTGCGTCAGGGCATCGAGCGTCGCACCACGCGCGATGAAGGTCACGTCGGCCACCTGTGAGAGCAGGCCCCCGTAGTAGCCGCCGATGGCACCCGCACCGATCACCGCGATCCTCATGCCGCCAATGTAGTGACGACGGGACGCCCGCCCTTGCGCGCTGCACACGGACGAGCACGCGGTGCGGCGCGTCGGGGAGTCGCTTCGGCGCGTGTCCGGTGCGTGCAGCGGACGCCGTGCCGATGGACCCTGACCGGATCGCTGCTGGGAGTGGACGCTCTGCACTCGAGTGAAAGGACTCTGCATGAACGAATTGGACGGGAAGGTCGCGCTCGTCACCGGGGGCGGCTCCGGCATCGGTGAGGCCACCTGCCTCCTGCTGGCGGAGCGCGGCGCCAAGGTGGTCGTGGCTGACATCGACCTCGGCAAGGCCCAGGCGGTCGCTGCGCGTATCGGCGCAAACGCCCTTGCGGCACAAGGCGATACGAGCAAGGCGGCCGATTGCGAGGCGCTGGTGGCGAGGGCCATGGAGGCCTTCGGTGCCCTGCACATCGGCGTGAACAACGCCGGCATCGGCGGCCCGCAGCTGCCGACGGGTGACTACACACTCGATGGTTGGGCGGCCGTCATGGGCGTCAACCTGAATGGGGTGTTCTTCTCCGCGCGTGCGGAGATTCCCGCCATGCTGAAGTCGGGTGGCGGCAGCATCGTGAACATGGCGAGCATCCTCGGCTCGGTGGGATTCGGCTACTCCTGTGCCTACGTGGCCGCCAAGCACGGGGTGGTCGGACTGACGAAGACCATCGCCCTCGAGTACGCACTCCAAGGCATCCGCTGCAACTCGGTGGGGCCCGGTTTCATCGCCACCCCGCTACTCGAGGCCGCGGATCCCGCGATCCTGGCCGGCATCGCGTCCAAGCACGCGATGAACCGCCTCGGCCAGCCGCGCGAGGTGGCGGAACTCGTCGCCTTCCTCGCCAGTGATCGTTCGAGCAACATGACCGGTGGCTACTACCTGGTCGATGGCGGATACACCGCGCAGTAGGACGAACCGGAGAACGCCTCCCGCCCCCTCGGGGTCGGGAGGCGTTCCCATGCATCCTCGAAAACCCCTTGCAAACAAAGGGAATTCTTGGCCGACACACCCGTAATAATAATGGGACTCCAACAATCTGCGATTCGTCTGTGCGTTCGCTGTGACTTCAAAGTGGACTCACAGGATTCCTGCACAGCGCGCTTACAGTCGCAGTGTTGGGGCTCTGCCCCCGAGGTCCGCCCCGTGGCCAGGCCCCCCGAATTGAGGTTGGGGTACCGAATGATTCGCATCTCTCGCCTACGGGCGATCTCGGCCAGCGTCATCGCCGGCCTGCTCCTCGGATCGGCCACCACACTGGTCGCGACCGCACCTGCCAGCGCCATCAGCTGGGACGGCGCCTGCCCGGCGGCCGGCACTCCCCTGGCCTGGCCCGGAACCTGGAACGCAGTGCGCTACCTCGCCTCACCCCAGGACGTCATCGCGGACACCGAGCACGAGTACCAGGACAAGGCATGGGATGTCAGTTCCGGCATGAACGACTACACCGTGCCCTATTCGTCGGAGCTGCGCGGACCGGGCACCCAGGCCTCCGCCTACTGGGCCTCGAACGCCACCAACTCGACGCCCGCCACCACCATCTTCTTCCGCGTGCGGGTCATCGGTGATCCGGCCCTCTCCACGCCGGGCGCCACCAGCCTCCTGCAGTCCGGCATGTGGCAAGCGGAGATCGGCACCGGCCCCGCCGGCAGCCAGACCGCACGCGTCATGGTGGGCGTGAACGGCGGCGGCAACAACGGGCATGACTTCGTGTACGCGGCAGGCATGGGCAGCAACACCCTGAACTGCCTGATCTACACCACGAACTCGCCCTCGAGCGGTGGTTGGTACCGGACCTCACCGATCACCAACGGTTCCGTGACCCAGTACTTCCTCGACTTCCAGATCCCCATCGCCGTGCTCACCCACATCGATCCCGCTGTCACCGGGACCACCATCGCCACCCTGCTCTACGGCACCTCGGCCGCGAACAACTTCACCACCTTCAACAAGGACGAGTTCCAGACCCCGACCGGTCCCGCGGATCTCAACCTGGTGAAGCCGATCGACTTCTCGAACCCGCCGCAGTTCAGCATCACGACGACGGCAGCGGGCAATGGCACGGTGACCCCGGGCACCGTCTCCGTCGACTCGGGAACCGTCGTCACAGAGACCGCGACGGCGGGCGTCGGCTCGCACTTCGCGAGTTGGTCCTGCACCCCGACGATCTCGCCTGCCATCAACCCGCTGGCACCCGTGCTGACGTTCACGTTGACGAGCGATGAGGCGTGCACCGCGACCTTCGCGCTCGATCCCGTCACCCTGACCTACGACAGCAACACCGCCACCGGCGGTGCCCCACCGAGTGCGGTGACCATCGGCTACGGCGAATCCACGACAATCGCGGACTCGGCCACCATGACCAAGACGGTCGGAAGCGACAACTACGCCTTCGTCGGTTGGGACACCGCGCCTGCCGGTGGTGGCACCTTCTACGCGGTGGGCAGTTCGATCGTGCTCTTCGCTGACATCACGCTGTACGCGCAGTGGGTGAAGATCCCCAGTCTGGCCGTGAACTACCAAGCGGGCGTGACCGATCCGACGGTCGCCGGGATCCCCTCGGATCTGCACCTGTATACCGCCGGCGAGACGGTGACGGTGAAGGGTCCCGATCCCACCCGCCTGGGCTACAGCTTCACCGGCTGGATCCCGAACCCGCTCACCACCTGCACGAACGCCTGCATGGCGAATGACACCTTCACCATCGAGTCGAGCACCGTGCTCACCGCGCAATGGAGCGTCAACTCGTACCCGCTGACCTTCAATGCCAATGGTGGCTTGGTCGGTGGAAACGCGACGCAGACGAACCTGATCCCGTACAACACGGATGCGCTCAGCGGTGCACCGACGCCGATCTGGTCCGGCTACAACTTCCTCGGCTGGTCCGATTCGGTGACCGGCGTGAAGCTCACCAGCTTCCTCATGCCGGCCCATGCAGCGACGCTCTACGCGCTGTGGATCCCCGCCGTGGTCACGCTGACGACGAACGTCACCGGCAGCGGTTCGGTCACGGGTGGGGGCCTCTACGGCTTCGGTGACACGGCCACCGTGACGGCCATCCCTGCCGCCGGCTACTCGTTCGCCGGTTGGGGCGGCGCCTGCGCCGGCATGCTGAACCCGGCGATCGTGACCATGACGGGCGCGTTGACCTGCACCGCGAACTTCTCACGCAACCCCGTGTACTACCCGTTGGTCGAGACCATCGTGGGCTCGGGCACGGTGGCGCCGCCGAGCGGTGACTACATCGAGGGCAGCGCCCTGACGCTGGTGGCGACTCCGGCGCTCGGATGGTCGTTCGTGGGCTGGACCGGTGACTGCACCGGCCTGACCTGCGCGGTGACCATGAACCAGCAGCACCGCGTCACCGCCACCTTCGCCCAGTTGTTCCCGTTGACGACACCGGTCACGGGGACGGGCACCGTGACCCGTGACCTGCCGGGCAGCAACGGCTACTACCCGCCGGGCACCGTGGTCACCCTGACCGCGACGCCTGCAGCGGGCCAGGCCTTCACCGGTTGGTCCGGTGACTGCGCGGGCAGCACCAACCCCCTCAAGGTGACGGTGGACAAGGCCAAGACCTGCGTGGCCAACTTCTCCGGGCTGGTCCCGCTGGTGACCGCGTCCACGGGCAGTGGCGCCGTTGCCGTCGGTCCGAGTGCGGGTCCGTACGTCCCGGGCACGTTGGTGACGCTCACGGCGACGCCGGCGGCCGGCTGGATCTTCTCCAACTGGACAGGCAGTTGCTCGGGCACCGCCAACCCCATCACCATCACCATGGATGCCGCCAAGTCCTGCACCGCACAGTTCCAGCGGGTCGACCCGGTGCCTGCGGGCACCTACAGCCCGGTGAACTACGGGAAGTCGAGGATCAACTGGGAGGCCTCGCCCAACGCGACCTCCTACGAGATCACCGTGCAGGGCAAGGTCGTCTGCACAACCGCGGCGCTGACCTGCCAGGTCTCGATGCTCCTGGGGCCCAACTCCAAGGTGTACGCGATCGCCATCAACGGCAGCCTGCGCGCCACCCCGACGCGACTCACCTACAAGCGTGGTGGACCCGTGCTGATCTTCATCGTGCACTTCGCTGAGGACAGCTACGTGCTGCGCGCTGGCGACAAGGCGATGCTGCGTGCCCGGGCCGCCCGGATCCAGGTGCTGGGCTTCAAGCAGGTCAAGGTGGCCGGCTTCACGGACAGCCAGGGCGGCACGCGCAATGCCATCCCGCTGTCGACCAACCGCGCGAATGCCGTGATCCGCTACCTGCGCCATTACGTCAAGGTCGGCGCAGCCGCCAAGGGCTACGGCAACACCCACTTCGTGGCCAGCAATGCCACTGAGCGGGGTCGCGCCGCCAACCGCCGTGCTGAGGGCTTCGCCTTCTAGGTGACGGTCATCGGGAGGGCTCGGGCAACAGGCCCGGGCCCTCCCGCTGTGCGCGTCCGTGCGTCAATGCGGCCCGAGCACGACGAGCTCCCGGGTGGCCCGGGTCATCGACACGTAGCGATCGACGGCCCCCTCGATCCCGTCGTCCGGGTCCGGCGAATCCATGAGGACCACGAGGTCGAACTCCAGGCCCTTCGCCAGTTCCGGCGTCAGGGAGCGCACTCGGGACGTCCCCTCGAAGGCGGGGGCGCCGATGACGCACGCGATGCCGTGCGCATGTCGCTGCTGCCAGTCCTCGAGTACCGCTCCCAGCTGTGAGGCTGCCGCGTGCCGGACAGGCAGGCCCGTCGTGCGCACCGACAGCGGGACATTGGCGTCCGGGATGGCGGCCCGGATGACCGGCTCTGCCTCCCGCATGACCTCCACCGGTGTGCGGTAGTTGACGGTGAGCGAAGCCACCTCGACACGAGGGAGGCCCACGCGCGCCAGTCGTTCCTGCCAGGGCTCGACGAAGCCGTGCCTCGCCTGGGCCCGGTCGCCCACGATCGTGAGGCTCCGGGACGGGCAGCGGCGCAGCAGCATGCGCCATTCCGCGTCGGTGAGCTCCTGCGCCTCGTCGACGACGACGTGGGTGAAGGGGCCGGCCAGCGCGTCGGCGTCGACCGGGGGGCTGCCTTGCTCATCGGCCAAGGCGCCGCGCAATCCCGGTTGCTGCAACTGGGCGTACAGGCCGTCCTCATCGGCGTGGAACATCTCCTTGATGACCCGGTCCATGCGCTCGGCCGCGGCAGCGGCGGCAGCCGCGCGCTCACGGCGACGGCGCCCGGCCGCAGGATCGCCCAGGCGCTGCCGCGCCGCATCGAGGAGCGGCAGGTCGGAGACCGTCCACGCCTGCGCATCGGGACGGCGCAGCAGGCGCGCCTCCTCCGGGCTCAACCAGGGTGCGCAATGCCGGAGGAATGCCGGGACTGCCCACAGGTCCCCCACCAGGTCGAGCGCATCAAGCAGCGGCCAGGCCCGGTTGAACGCACGTACGAGCCGGTTGTCCCGGCGCAGCGCCCGGCGCAACTCATCCACCGGCACCTCCTCGCCATGCCGGGCCACCAGGATCCCCAGCAGCGCCTCCCACACCTGGTCGCGTGCCTCGTTGTGGGTGGCCCCCAGCTCGGCCGCATCGAAGGCCTCGGCCCAGTCGGCCGGTCCGAGCAGCACGTCCGCCCAGTCAGTCGAGACCACCATGCCCTCCGTGGGTGGTTCCTCGTAGGTTCGCACCGCCGCCTCCACGGCCTCCACCATCGCCACCGACGACTTCAACCGGGCGACCACCAGGTCGGGCTCCACCGTCGCCCCCGCACCTTCGGTGCCGAGGTCTCGGATGGTGCAGGTCTGCACGCCCTCCTCGCCGAGGCTGGGCAGGACGTCCGCGACGTATGCGAGGTATGGCTGGTGCGGCCCCACGAAGAGGACACGACCGCCCTGGTGCCCGAGGCGTGGGTCTGAGTACAGGAGGTAGGCGGTGCGGTGCAGCGCCACCACGGTCTTGCCCGTGCCCGGCCCGCCATCGACGACCATGACGCCGCGCCCCTCCGCCCGGATGATGGCGTCCTGGTCGGACTGGATGGTGGCCAGCACATCGCGCATGCGTGGCGAGCGGTCGCTGCCCAGGCTGGCGATGAATGCCGACTGGTCATCGAGCGCAGCCGACTGCCGCAGCCCTGCCGATGTGAACACCTCATCCCAGTAGTCGCTCACTCGCCCACGGGTCCACTGGTATCGCCGTCGGCTGGCCAGGCCCATGGGGTTGGCGTGGGTGGCGGCGAAGAAGGGGGCGGCGGCCGGCGAGCGCCAGTCGATGAGCAGCAGGGCGCCGTCGGGTCCGCTGAGGCCGAGCCGCCCGATGTACAGCGGCTCGCCGTCGTCAGCGGCGACCATGCGCCCGAGGCAGAGGTCCAGGCTGAAGCGCCGCAACGCGCGCAGGCGCGTGCTCAGGCGGTGCACCTCGAGGTCTCGATCGAGCAGGGCCTGATCGCCGGCACCGGGATCCCGCAGCGTGGACCGGAGCTGATCGGCGACCTCGGCGATGGACTGCTCGAGTGCCTGCGCGAGGGCCG
>DAHWFQ010000047.1:0-10387 GCA_027324895.1 Actinomycetota bacterium
TGGCTGCCGGTCAGCGCCGAGGACATCGCCCTCGATGAGCACGCCGTCGATCTCGTGGAGTTGCGAGCCACCATGAGCCAGGCGCCCGTCGGGGACGCGTCAGCCCAGTAGCCGCGCGGACGGCGGCAGCAGATTGCGGACGGCGGTGGGCGCCTGTGGGCGCCTGTGGGCGGCTGTGGCGCGCTGGACATGCACGTTGGCGGACGCTGGACCGGCGGGATGCCGCCTGCCCGTCTCTGCATCCACGTTGGCTGCGCGAGCCAACGAGCCGCGCGTGCGCGTACAGCCGAGGGCGGCGGATCGCTCAGGCGATGACGACGAGCGAACCCCTCATCGCGTGGTGGAAGTCGCAGGTCAGCGCGTAGGTGCCGGGAGTGGCCGGCGCGACGAAGGTGGCGGTGCCACCGGCGACCACGTCGACGTCAATGCTCGCAGCGGCGATGGTGAGCGTGTGCTCGACGCTGTCGCCGTTGCGCACGGTCACCGTCGATCCGGCCTTCACGCTGATGCTGGAGAAGGCGAAGCCCGCGATGCTGATCACGCTGCCGAGCGGCGGCACCGCAATGGCGGAAGGGGTCGGGGAGACGGGGGTGGACGGCGTCGGCTTGGCGCTGGGCTTGGCCCGAGGCTTGGGCTTGACGGGTGCGCACTTCACCAGCTTCCCGTGCACCCGCATGGTGAGGTGACCCTTGGGGCAGGCCGTCGGCTTGGCCTTGGTCGGGGCGCACTTCACCAGCTTCCCGTGCACCCGCATGGTGAGGTGACCCTTGGGGCAGGCCTTCGCGGTGGTGGCGGCCGCCATCGAAGCACCCGGCAGGGTGAGCAGCAGCGTGAGCGCTGCGCCCGTGATGGCCAATGCGTGGCGTCTCATGTCAACCTCCTCGATTCGGAGCACGGCGACCCTTGGGCCCGGCGGGCTTGGAGCCCGGCCCGCGGAAGATGGCGCCGGCGACCGGGCCGGGGCCCGTCGGACTGAGGCTGGGGATCGGCAGTCCGGCGGACTCGGGGCTCGGCAACCAGCAATACGGCCGCGGGGCCAGCTTGGTTCAACGCTGCTGCCAGGACGGGTCCCGTCCCGCACTTCCCCCGCTTTTCGGTCCATTCAAGGGCACTTCCCCGCGGAATGTGCGCATTTAACGCCGGGAAGGGGCCCTGGATGCGCAGATTCAAGGGGGAACTGTGGAAGGGCGCGCAGCAGCCGTTCAGCGGGTGAGCAGGACTGCGGCGACGACGCCGACTGCGCCCACGAACCAGCCGAGGCGATTGCCGGCGGCGAGCACCGGGTCGTTGTAGCCGTAGAGCGTGGCGAACTGTGGCGGCCCGAAGGTGGGCACGGACAACGCACACAGCACGGCAAGCACCCGCATCTGCTTGGGTACGAAGATGAAGATGCCCGCGAACAGCGCAAACCGCAGCAGCACCAGGGCAATCCAGCGTTGACGCCCGGGTCGCGGATCCACGCGCTGCGATGGATGCAGCGCTGAGCCGATGAAGGTCGCCGCCCCGCTCATCGCGAGCACCGGCGCCACCCACTGCGACATCGTCGCCGTCCAGTCGGGCGCGGGGCCGGTGAAGCGGAGCAGGAGCCCAGCCGCGGCTGCGATCAACGCCGACTGGTCGAGCACTCCCGTGCGTCGACTCTGGGCGATGGGCGCCTCGCGTCTCAGCAAGGCGATCCACCAACTCCACACGGGAATGGTGAGCCGGTCCACCAGCACAGCCGGCACGAGTGCAGCGGGGGCAAGCGCTGCGGTGATGGGTACGAGGAAGAAGCCGGTGTTGGGCACCGCGCTCGCTGCGTGCAGCGTGGCCAGGCCGACCCGAGGCTCCTCGTGATGGGTGAGCAGCGACACCCCGAAGACGACGAGCAGCATCAGCACCATGACGGCGGGCCACAGGAGCTCGTCGAAGGACTTCAGACGCCACACGGCAGCCACGGTGAGCAGCAACGGCGCCGCGACCATCTGCACGCGCACCACGACCGGCCAGATGTCCGCGAACCCGCCCTTGCGCGTGGCCAGCCAGCCGAGGCCCAGTCCGAGCGCGTACGCGATCGCGACCACCAGGGACATGCCGGCAGGCTATCCCCGCGGGAGGGGCCGACAGGGCGGGCGGCCACCTACTGAGACCCCGTCCTCGCTGCACTTCCCCCGCTTATCTGTCCCTTCACGCGAACTTCCCGGTCTCGTCTGCGCATTAAATGGGGGGAACTAGCCTTGAAACAGCAGAAACCAGGGGGAACTTGGAGCGTGGTGCGCGGCACCCCCCTGGACGCGGGAACGGCACCCCCACCGCCTTCCCGGCGTGACCCTTGCGCGCCGACCGGCGGGGCCCCACTTTGCCTTCCCTTAACGAGACCCCCGAGCCCTTCTGCTCCCACGCACAGGCTTCTCACAGGACGTAGGACCTAGCGTGTGGCACAACGGGTTTGCGCCCGAACACCAGAAGGAGATTGACCATGAAGAAGCTATCGATCGCGGTAGCGGCGGTCGCCGTCCTGGCGCTCGTCGGGACGCCGGCCTACGCCGACAACGGCCACGGGAAGGGCCGGGGCTCGGAGCACTCCTCCGAGGCTCACGGCCACTGGCACGGCCTGAAGAACCAGGCCCAGGTCACGGGCAGCATCGCCGCCCTCGACACGGCCACGGCCAAGGTGACGGTGCTCGTGAAGACACTGCCCCAGAACCGCGCCCTCTTCAGGACCCTCAAGGGCACCTCGGTGACCTTCCTCACCGACACCGCCACCTGGATCCGTCGTGGTGAGACCCAGACCGGCTTCGCCTCACTCATGGTCGGCGACAAGGTCTCCATCAAGGCCACGCTCACGGTGAGCACCCTCAACGGCGTGCAGACGCTCTCGTGGTACGCGTCGCGCATCAATGCCTCCGGGCCCCGGACGTGGACCCCGGCACCGACGCCTGCTCCGACCGAGTCCAACCTGGACTTCCGTCTCGGTGGCGTGATCGTCGGCAACAATGCCGTGAACGCGCTCACCCTGTCGGTCTTCAGTTCGCACTTCGGTGACGGAGTGAGCGCAACCGGCAAGGCTTCCGTCGGTTCCCTGTACACGCTGTACACGGACTCGTCCACGGTCATCACGCGCGGTACCACGAACCTGTCGTTCGCGCAGTTGATCGCCCTGAGCTTCCCGCCGGTCAGCGTGACGGGCACCTGCACCGCGGCCGTCACCCCGGTCTGCACCGCCAAGCGCATCGACGTGATGGTCCCCACGGCGTAATGCGCGGACTTGAAGCGTGCGCCCCGCATTGCCGCTTCAAGCGACGAGGCCCCCGAGTGCATCCCGGGGGCCTCGTCCTGTTCACGGGGTCCGCGACGCCGCGAGCGCGATGAAGAAGTCCAGCGACGACGGCACGAGCAGGGCGTCACGGCTCAGCGCCTGCACCGGATCCACTCCGGCCAGGATCCGCTTCACCGGCACCTCGCACTTCTTGCCGTTCAGGGTGCGCGGGATCGCGTCGACGACGAGGACGCGATCGGGCACATGGCGCGGCGAGAGTTGCGAGCGCAGCGCGCTGCGCAGCGGACGCTCCACGTCGGCGAGTTGCACGCCCGGGTCGAGCACCACGAAGCACAGCAACTCCCCCTCAGCGACCGCGCCCAGTGCCGTGGTGTCGATCACCAGCGAGTCAGCCACGCCCGGCAACGCTTCCACCACGGCGTAGAAGTCCGCGGTCCCCATCCGCACGCCCCCACGATTGAGCGTGGAGTCGCTCCGCCCGTAGATGACGAACGAGCCGCGCGGGGTGCGACGCACCCAATCCCCATGACGCCACCGGTTCGGATACACACTGAAGTAGGCGTCCCGCAGCCTCACGCCGTCCGGGTCGTCCCAGAACGACACCGGCATCGACGGCATGGGCTGGAGCAGGACCAGTTCGCCCACCTCGTCGAGCAGGTCGTTCCCGTCGGTGTCGAAGGCGCGCACATCGGCGCCGAGCGCAGCGCACGACAACTCCCCCTGCCACACCGGCAGATTGGGTGCCGAGCCGAGGAAGGCGGTGCACACATCCGTCCCTCCCGAGACCGAGCAGACCTGGATGTCGTGGCCGACGTGGTCGGCGATCCATGCGAATCCCTCGGCGGAGAGCGGTGCACCCGTCGAACCGACGGCCTGCATCGCACTCAGGTCGAACTGCCGTCCGGGCTCCAGCCCCGCCCTCATGCAGGCATGGATGAAGGGCGCTGACGTCCCGAACAGCCGGACCCGATGCTTCGCGGCGAGCGCCCACAGTGCGGTCAGGTCAGGGAAGCCGGGGCTGCCGTCATACAGCACGACGGTGGCACCGACCTGCAGGCCCGAGACCAGGTAGTTCCACATCATCCAACCGGTGGTGGTGAACCAGAAGAAGCGATCCCCGGGACGCAGGTCGTGGTGCAGGCGCAGCATCTTCATGTGCTCGAGCACGATGCCGCCGTGTCCCTGCACGATCCCTTTGGGCAGGCCCGTGGTGCCGGACGAGAAGAGCACCCACAGCGGGTGCTCGAAGGGCACGGGCTCGTAGGCCAGATCACCCGCCTCCGCGGTGAAGTCCGCCCAAGTGGTCACCGCCGGCAGTTCGCCCTCGAGTCCGAGGTACGGGAGGACGACCACCGCGCTGATTGTCGGCAGCGAGGCACTGAGCGCGAGGACCGTCGGCCGGACGTCGATGCGCTTGCCGCCATACAGGTAACCATCAACCGCGAAGAGCAGCTTGGGCTCGAGTTGGGCGAAGCGGTCCTGCACCGCCTTGGCGCCGAAGTCGGGTGAGCACGATGACCAGATGGCGCCCAGGCTCGCGGTGGCGAGGAACAGCGCCAGCGCCTCCACACAGTTCGGCGCCAACGCCACCACGCGGTCACCGCGTTGCACGCCATGTCGCTGCAGGCCCACCCGGGCGCGCGCCACGAGCGTCCGCAGTTCGCGGTGCGTGACCTCGGCCGATGCCCCGTCCTCGCGCACGTACACGACGGCGATGTCGTCATCGGCCCGCGGGAAGCCGAGCGACTGCTCGGCGTAGTTGAGGGTGGCGCCCGGGAACCAGCGCGCACCCGGCATGTGCACCTCCTCGATGGCGACGTCCGCGGGGCTGCTGAAGCGCACTCCCAGGAACTCGGCGGCGAGCATCCAGAAGGCACCGATGTCCCTGACGGACCACTCGTGCAGGGCCGCATAGTCCACCAGCGGTGTCCCCGTGCGCGCACTGACGAAACGCGCGAAGTCGTCCAGGGCAGACGGCGATGACGGCGTCCACAGCACGGGGGGGATCTCGCTCACGTCCTGGCCCATCGCTCGAACTCAGTTGATGAGGGCCTGCGCGGTCGCATCGAGCAGCGACTTCCCGCGCTGATCCTGCTGGTCGGTGCGCATGGTGCGCGGCAGGAAGGAGAACGAGATGCCATGCTCCGGCCAGCACCCGTGGATGGAGCCGCCGGCCCCCGTGTGGCCGAAGGCGGGCGCGACCGAACCGTAGGAACGGATGGAGTCCTCGCGCTCGAAGCCCATGGCCATCACCAGCGGTCGATCGGTGGCGAAGTCGATGTCCTCGAAGCGGGGGGTCCAGGCGGCGGCCAGGCCCGCGCGTGACAGCAGCGGGTTCGGGGCGTCCGTGGCGAGCAGGGTGTCGTAGAACTTCGCCATGGCGTCGGCCGTGGCCCGCGCGCTGCCGCCGGCCAGTTCGCGCACCATGTTGGCGCGCTCGTTCCACGGCAGGCTCGACCGGGTCAGCGGCGAGCTGGCGTAGACGCGCTCCGCATACGGGTTGTCGGGCTGGAGGAAGACATTGGTCCGGTAGTCGGGAGCCTTCGTCACCATGCCGCATCGGTCGAGTTGCGATTCGGGCACCGCCAGCATGGCGTCGATGCCGAAGGGCTCGGTGACGTAGCGGCGCAGCGCCTCGCCGGCGCTGAGCCCGGTGGCGCCCTTGATGATGGCGTGGGCGAACCAGCCGAAGGTGATGTAGTGGTAGGCCATGCGTGTGCCCATGGGCACCATGGGATCGGTTCGGGCCAGCAGGGCGAGCATGGCGTCGGTGTCGTACAGGTCCGCGTCCGCCGGAAGCCCGTCGACCTGCGGCATGCCCGCGCGGTGCGACAGCGCCACCGCCACGGTGAGTCCGGGCCAACGATCGGCCAGCCCCCAGTACTGCGCCACCGGTGCGTCGTAGTGCACCAGGCCCTTGTCCGCCAGGACCGCGATGGTCCCGGCCACCAGGCCCTTGGTGCCGGAGAAGACCGGCATCAAGGTCTCATGCGTCATCGCATCGCCGTCGTCGTTGCACCGCCCCGCGACGCGGGAGAAGAGGACTTCTCCGTGTCGCCGCACAGTGAAGGACACCCCCTCGGGCGCGTCAGCGGCGATGATGCGCTCGAACAGCGAGTCGACCGGAGCCATGTCGGGTGCGACGAAATCCTCCATGGTGCTTCCTCTCGGCTCAGGCGACGAAGCCCGGCGTGTCCTCGATGAGTCGTTGCGTGTACGGGGCGCTTGGCGCGGCGAACAACTCGACCACGCCGTTGTGCTCCACGATGCGGCCGTTCTCGAGCACGGCCACGTCCTGGGCGATGTTGCGCACCAATGCCATGTTGTGGGTGACGAAGAGCAGGGTGAGCGAACGCGACTCCTGCAACTGCTGCAGCAGTTCGACGATGGACGCCTGCACCGAGACGTCGAGCGAGCTGGTGATCTCGTCGCAGATGAGCAGCTCCGGGCTGACGATCAGCGCGCGGGCGATGGCCACCCGTTGACGCTCACCGCCGGAGAGCTCGTCGGGATAGCGCCGTGCGATGTCGGGTCGCAGTGCCGCGTCGCGCAGCGCCTGCTGCACGAGCGCGTCCGCGTCGTCGGGCTTGCCGCACAGGCTCCGGTAGCCGGCCAGCAGGGTGTCGAAGACGGATCGGCGTGGATTGATGCTCTCGTAGGGGTTCTGGAAGATGTACTGGACACGTCGCAGTTGCTCGAGCGAACGCCTGCGCACCGACGGGGGCAGGGCGACCCCGTCGAATTCGATCGTCCCCTGGCCCGGCTCACGCAGTCCGGCGATGGCGCGGGCCAAGGTGGTCTTGCCGGACCCGGACTCCCCGAGCAGGGCAGTGCAACCGCCACGCCTGAGGTCGAGGTCGATGCCGTGCAGCACCGTGTTGCTGCCGTACGACACCTCCAGGGCACGCACCGACATGAGCACCGGAGCGTTGCCCGGCACCTCCGGCACGGTGGGCCACTGGTAGGTCGGCGCTGGTGTGCCCACGTTGATGCAGCGCACGAGATGCTGCGGAGCCGCGAACTGCAGCTCCGGTACCGCCTCGGAGCAGGCGGGCGTGGCGATGTCGCAGCGAGGATGGAAGGCACAACCGCTGGGGCGGGCGAAGGGCGAGGGCGCACCGCCCGCGATGCCGTGCGGACGACGGCGACCCGTGACATCGGGAACGGCTGCGATGAGCCGACGCGAGTACGGGTGCAGCGGGGCGTGCATCACCGCGGCATTGGGACCGAGTTCCGCGACCTTGCCCGAGTAGAGCACGAGCACCTCGTCGACCAGTCCCGCGACCACGGCTACGTCGTGCGAGATGTACACCGCGGACACGCCGTGCTCCGCGACCAGCTTGCGCACGGTCTCCAGGACATGACGCTGGGTGGACACGTCCAGACCGGTGGTGGGCTCGTCGAGCACGATGAAGTCGGGACGCGCGATGAAGGCCATGGCGATGGTGATGCGCTGTTGCTGGCCGCCGGAGATCTGGTGCGGGTACCGGCTGAGGAACTCCGCATCAGTGGGTAGCGCCACCTCCTGTAGCGCCTGCTCGAGCGCGCCCGCCGGGTCCGGATGGTCGGCCGGCAGGCATTCGAGCAACTGGTCGCGCAGCCGCAGGGATGGGTTCAGGGCACTGGCCGGTGATTGCGGGATGTAGCTCACCACGCGCCCGCGCAGGTCGCGCGCGGTGGCAGCAGTCACCTCGTGCTCGCCGATGCTGATGGTGCCGCCGTCGATGCTGGTGCCGTTGCGGGCGTAGCCGAGCAGGGCCAGGCCGATGGTGGTCTTGCCGGAGCCGGACTCCCCCACCAGTCCCAGGAGCCGTCCCGCCGGGATGGTGAACGACACGTCGTCGACGATCGCCACCCCGGAGGCCGCGGCGCGCACGACGAGGTTCGAGACCTTGAGCTCCCCGCTCATCCCTGCACCTGCCGATCGATCCCCGCGCTGGCCCGGGCGAGCGCGTCGGTGACGAGGTTCATGCCGATGGTGATGAGGGCGATGGCGAGCACGGGCAGGACCACCGGCCAGGGCTGCATGGTGAAGGCCACGCGGTTGTCGTTGAGCATGACCCCCCAGTCAGGCTGCGGCTCCTGCACGCCCAGGCCGAGGAAGGAGAGTCCAGCGATCAGGCCGATGGAGTAGGTGAGGCGCAGGCCGAACTCCACTGCAAGGGGACCCGAGACATTCGGCAGCACCTCGCGCAGCACGATGGTGCGCGTGCGCATGCCCATGGCCGCCGCGTTGGCGACGAAGTCGCGCTCGGCGACGCTCAAGGCAGCGCCGCGCATGACCCGGGCCACGCGGGGCGCGTGGCCGAGTCCGGTGAGCAGGACGATGACGGCCAGGTTGGGGCCGGTGATCGAGATGAAGAGCAGCGCGAGCACGAGTTGCGGGAAGGCCAACATGACGTCGCCACTGCGCATGAGCAGCTCGTCGACCCGGCCCCGCGCGTAGCCGGCCCAGATGCCGATGAGGGCGCCCGCGCCGACGCCGAGGATGGTGCCGAGGAAGGCCAGGGTGAGTAGCAGCCACCCTCCGGAGAGGAACTGTGAGAGGACGTCGTGCCCGAGGTAGTCGGTGCCGAAGGGGTAACCGAGATCGCGGGGCGCGAAGGCCATGCCGACGAACTTCTGCGGGTCGTGCGGCGCCAGGCGCGGTCCGAGCAGCGCCACCAGCGCGACCGTCAGGGTGATGAGGAGCCCGATGCGCATGCGCCAGGTGGAGAGCGCACGACGCAGCAATGACCGCGACTTGCCCGTGGTAGCGCTCATTGTGCGGTCCTCACTCGGGGATTGAGGATGAGCGTCAGGATGTCCGCCAGCAGGTTGACGATGACGTAGAACAGCGCGAGGAACACCGCCAGGGCCTGCGCGACGGGGATGTCGCGCGCCCGCACCGCCGCCACGACCGCCGAGCCGATGCCAGGGAAGGCGAACAGGTACTCCACGATGATGACGCCACCGGCCAGCCACGCGAACTGCAGCGCGAGCACTTGGATGACCGGCCCCAGTGCGTTGGGGAGTGCGTGCCGGAGCAGGACCGTGCGCTCCGGGAGGCCCTTGAGGCGCGCGTGCTGCACGTACTCGGTCTCCAGGGCTTCCAGCATGGTCGCGCGCAGCATGCGCGTCAGGTAGGGCGCCACCGCGACGACGAGCGTCGCGCAGGGCAGCAGCAGTTCGATCGGGTGCCGCCACACCGGCTCACCGGGGTCGCTGGAGAAGACCGCGGGGAAGACGTGGAAGGCACCCACGGCGAACCACCACACCAGGGCTATGCCGACGACGAACTCGGGCACGGCCGCGACCACCAGCGTCACGATGGTGACGACGTGGTCGAGCCAGGTGTCGCGGCGGGCAGCGGTCCAGACACCGAGCACGATGGCAACGATGGTGCTCACCACCGCGGAGATGAGCATGAGCGTCATGCTGTTCTTGATGAGCGGGAGGATGTAGTCCCAGACCGGAACGCCGTTGGCCAGGGACTGGCCGAGGTTGCCGTGCAGCAGGTGGCCGAGCCACGAGAAGTACTGCTGGAGCATCGGCTTGTCCGTGCCCAGTTGCTTCTGCAGGGCCTGCAGGGCGTCGGTGGCCGCCTGCTTGCCGAGGATGGCCCGAGCCGCGTCACCCGGAAGCGCCTGCGTGGCGAGGAAGACGATGGTTGCCACGACCCACACGATGCCGACTGCGAGCAGCAGCCTTCGTGCAATGAGTCTCAGCATCAGTCGTCAGTCCTCGCCACGTCAGGTTCGGTTGCTACTTCTTGATCCACAGGGAGTCGAACCCGAACTGCATGAGCGGAACACCGCTCTTGTCCGGCCTCAGTCCCTGGACCTTGGCGTTGTAGGCGTCAGTCTGGTCGAGGAAGCCCCAGATGATGAGCCCGCCGTTGTCGTACTCGATCTTCTGCGCCTGCTGGATGAGCCTGCAGCGCTGCGCGATGGAACCCGCCGCACGTGCCTGCTTGACCAGCGAGATGAAGGTCGGGTCGGCCCAGTTGGTCTCGTTGTAGGGAGCCGTGGGGAGCGATCCGGCTTCGGTCTGGGGCAGGAAGTCACGCGTGTACCAGAAGCTCTGCGAGAACGGGTAGCTGAGGTAGCCGCCCCAGTACGTGTTGCTGTCGAGGATCTTCAGGTTCAC